>CAZAYL010000014.1:0-26715 GCA_964489405.1 uncultured Lachnospiraceae bacterium
CCCCCCCCATTTGGAGCATTTGTTCTAAAAATCATAATTATACTCTCCTTTTCTGATTTTTTCGAATTTATTTTAACACAATTGCGAAAAAATATCAAATGTTTTTTATACGTTTTTTGGACTTTTTTGAGAAAAATTATATAAATTAACTACTAAAATAGAGTTTTTGTATAAAAGTAGCTAAATTTTACCAAAACAATTTTAACAATTTGTGATAAATTCAATATAAATTACTTTTAACTTTCACAATTAAAGGCAATTCGATTTAATTACTGACTTTGAGTATAAAATTAGTAAATTTGCAAAATATAAGATATGTTTATTATTTTATTGAGAGTAACAATTATATTTTTTGTCGTTTTACTATTAATAAGATTGATGGGTAAACGTCAAATTGGAGAAATGCAACCTTTTGAATTGGTAATTATGCTCATATTTGCTGACATTGCCACAATGCCAATGTCGGATATGTCTGTACCACTTTTAAATGCTGTTATCCCGTTAGTGACGCTTGTATTATTGCAATTTTTCCTTAGTTTCCTTGCCCGAAAAAGTTTGTTTTTTAGAAAAGTAATCAATGGCAAACCTGTAATCGTCATTGACCCGAATGGAATTATATATGAAAATCTAAAGGCACTTAATATGACACTTGATGACTTGAGCGAAGCATTGCGCGGTTGCAATGTAGCGAGTTTTGATGAAGTGCAATATGCTTTGATTGAAACAAATGGCAAAGCAAGCGTTATACTAAAATCGGCAAATTCCCCCATTACGTGCCAAGATTTGAAGTTGAAGCCCGCCGAAACGACTTTACCCATTTTGTTAGTTAGTGACGGCAAACTTAATAAAGAAAATCTTGCGCTTGCCAAAATTAATTTAGATTTCATTTTAAATATATTGAAAAAAGCAAAAATTAAAAATTTGAAAGACGTTTTAGTTATGACTATAGATAATGACGGAAAAGTTTATTTGCAGGCGAAAAAGCAAAGTTGTCAAGTCTTGAATATCAACTTCAAAGGAGGCGAAAATTGGTAAAAAAATTGCCCTTTTGCATTGTTTTATTAATTTTCCTAATTGCTTTTTGTAGTTGGGAGCAATATTATATTGATAGCACACTTGATAAAATGCTAGAACACATCAATGTTGTACAAGCATCTATCGAAAGCACAAAAACAAACTTATATAATAATGATACTATGCTACATTTTGACAAAATGCAAAAGTATTGGGAAAGTCGCGAAGCAACAATGAGTATGTTCATTGACCACAAAAATCTTTCACAGATTGGGCAAGGTATCTCGCGTCTAAAGGCGTCAATTGAGGAAAATGATTATACTTTAACAATTACAGAAATATATTTATTACAAGAAGTAACGTTTGTTTGTCAACGCATTTCAACATTTAATTTACACAACATTATTTAATGTAAAGTTTTATACTTATAGCAAATAAGTATAAAATGTCCGACCGTTTTATTCCTATGTTTGACAAACTTGCAATACTTTTACATAGTATTAAATATACAAACGCAACTGACGGAGTATTTAAAGCAACTGAGTTTAGTATAAAAAATGAAATCAAACGTTTGAAAAGTAAGTTGCCATATAATGTAAATATTAAAAATTTTCACACAACGTTTGCAACACATTGCGCTGATATAGGGATTAAACCGAAAACAGTACAAGTATGGCTTGGCCATACTGACGTGCGAACAACTCAAAAGTACTACATAAAGAGAACGCCAACACTTGAGATGCAAGATATTGACAAATTTAATAAAGACTATTAAAAAAGAACCTTTGCGGGTTCTTTTTTATTTATGGGGCTAGCAAAAGGAATTGAACCTTCAACCTGCTGATTACAAGTCAGCTGCTCTGCCAGTTGAGCTATGCTAGCAACTTTTTAAATATATTGGTGCCTCGAGGCGGACTTGAACCACCGACACGAAGATTTTCAGTCTTCTGCTCTACCGACTGAGCTATCGAGGCGTCTAGCAAACACTAGATGATTATAAAAAAATAAAAATGGCGACCTGGAAGAGACTCGAACTCTCGACCTCTAGCGTGACAGGCTAGCGTTCTAACCAACTGAACTACCAGGCCATTTCTGCCAATCGTATGGTGGATCTTCAGGGACTTGAACCCCGGACCGACCGGTTATGAGCCGGTTGCTCTAACCAACTGAGCTAAAGATCCAATGGTCGGGGTGGAGAGACTCGAACTCCCGACCCCATGGTCCCAAACCACGTGCGCTACCAACTGCGCTACACCCCGTCTCGATTGGCTGACTTTAATAATATACTAGATTTTTTTAAAAAAGTCAATGGATTTTAATAAGTTTTTTTATTTTTTTTAAAAAAAATTAAATATTTTTAATAATTTTTCCACTATACGCAAATAAACTTGCTAGGAAAAACTATTTTATTATATTTATCTGCAATGTATTTGTCAACCGTTTTTGACAAATATTTTTAAATTTCGACAAAGTTTTTCATTTTCTTACTTTAGTATTATGCTAATATTTTGTTCGGAGGAACAAATGCAAATAAAAAATCGGCTTTATAATGACACATTATACATTAGTTTATCTGGTGAACTAGATGAGATGTGTGCTGTTTTTACTAGGAATGAGTTAGATAATCTTCTAAACGCCACAAGTGCCAAACAAATTATTATTGACTTATCCGAATTAGATTTTATGGATAGCACGGGTATTGGTGTACTTATTGGTAGGTACAAAAAAATGAAAGAAATTAATATCCCTATCTTTATTTGTAATCCCAATAAACACATCGAAAAAATCTTTCAAATGACGGGGCTATATGAAATTATGCCCAAAATAAGTTAAGTGAGGAATATATGAAAAATGAAATGACATTACACATCAGAGCAATCTCTGAAAATGAAGCTTTTGCACGCAGTACAGTCGCGGCTTTTTGCGCACAAGCTAATCCTATTTTGGAAGACATAATTGATATCAAAACTGCCGTGTCGGAGGCGGTAACAAATTGTGTTGTTCACGCATACCCCAACAGTATTGGGACAATAAAAATTTACGTCAACTTAAAAAATGATTATGTTACAATTTCAATAACTGATTTCGGAATTGGTATTTACAACCCCCAAAAAGCACGAGAACCATTTTACACCACGAAACCACACGAAGAACGTAGTGGAATGGGTTTTACTGTAATGGAAAGCTTTATGGATACTGTTGAAATAAAAAATAACAAAACTAATGGCGTAACAATTAAAATGACTAAAAAACTTGCTTTAACTGAACAATGTAAAATGGTGGCGAATGATTGACCACAAAGAGACTTTGCGTTTATTATCACTTGCAAAAAATGGTGATGAAAATGCAAAAAATACATTAATCAATGAAAATGCTCCGCTTGTTAAATGCGTAATAAGCCATTATAAAATGAAAGGCATTGAATATGAAGATTTATTTCAACTAGGTTGTGTTGGTTTTGCAAAGGCTATCAATAAATTTGATGAAAGTTTCAATGTTAAATTTTCTACCTATGCTGTACCTATGATACTTGGTGAAGTCAAACGATATTTAAGAGATGAAGGATACATCAAAGTTTCAAGGTCAATTAAACAACAAGCAACACGAATAAAAAAATATATTGAAGAATATAACACAAAATTTTCAAAATCTCCTACTTTAGATGAAATTGCAAAACAATTTTCAATGGAAATTCAAGATGTTGTATTCACTTTAGATTCGACAAGGTTGCCTATTTCCATTTATGAAAATGCGGGAAATGATGACTCGCTAACACTCGCTGAAAAATTGGAATGCAATAATGATGATGTAGACTCTAAATTAGAAAAAATGTTATTAAAAGACTTAATTAATAGCTTACCACCAAAAGAACGCAAAATTATCATTCTACGCTACTTCAAAGATAGAACGCAAATGGAAATTGCTGAAGAACTTGGCGTTTCGCAAGTTCAAGTATCAAGAATTGAAAGTAAGGTGTTAAAAGAATTGCGAACTACATTTTTATAAAACTATAAATTCAACGGGAAATAAGACGAATTCAGTTGTAATTCGTCCTATTTATGTATGGTTGCCTATGTGTTGTGTAAATTAATTGATTTTAAAAACAACATTTACCCAATTTCTAGCACTTCAAAATCACGCATACAGGCATTTACAAGTGCGTCAATGTCAAGTTTTGCCTCTTCTTCTTCAACTTGACAAAGATTTGGCTTAATAATTGGATTTTTTGGCAAAAACACTGTACAACAATCTTCGTACGGCAAAATTGAAGTATCAAATGTTCCAATTCTTTTTGCTACGTCAATAATATCATCTTTATCATCTCCGATTAATGGACGTAAAACAGGCATTTTGACAACGGCATTTGATGATGTAATCCCTTCCATCGTTTGACTGGCAACTTGCCCTAAACTTTCTCCCGTAACAATCACTTTACACTTATTCTTATATGCAAGACGTTCAGTTATTCGCATCATAATTCGTCTCATTATTGTTATCATATAATCTGGATTACATTTTCGATGAATTTCTTCTTGAACTTTTGTAAAATTTATAAATGTTAATTTAATTTTCCCACAAAATTGTGAAAGAATTTTCACTAATTCCGTTACTTTCATTTTCGCTTTCTCACTTGTGTATGGGTAACTATGAAAATGTACGGCAAAAATTTTTGCCCCGCGTCTGGCAATTTTGTACATTGCAACAGGGCTATCAATACCTCCTGACAAAAGGCAAATCGCCTTGCCAGCACACCCTGTTGGCATTCCGCCAGCACATTTTAAGCTTTGCATATAAACAAAAGTTTGTCCATTTTCACGAATGTCAACCTTGACTTCTTTGTCAAAATTTTCAAGGTCAACTTTTAAATTTTCATTATTGTTTAAAATTACTTCCCCTACCATTGCAGAAAATTTTGCAGATGGAATTTTAAATTTTTTATCTGCACGACGTGTTGTAACTCTAAAAGAGCAATTGGACAAACGAATTTTTTTTACACATTCAAGTATTTTTTCGGAATCATTTTCAACGCTTTCAGCGACTGAAAGCCAATTAAATCCAAATACTTTTGTTAAGCGAGAAATAAGTTTGTTTTCATCTTTTAAATCATAATCACTTATGATATAGCGCGCACCCCCTTTTTCAACTTTTGCATTAATGTCTAAAATTGCTTTTTGCGTATTTTCCATTAAAAATCTTTCAAAAAAACCGCGATTTGCACCTTTTAAATGTATTTCCGAATACCTTAAAATAATAACTCTACTCATTTTGTTTTCCCTTATTTAATTTAAAATTTACTACAAACTGCGAAGCTCCGTTGCATATTCCATAATTTTTTTTGCGACTATTTCAGCTTCAGTTATTGTATTATCAACCGAAAAACTTAGTCGTATATTCCCCATAATTTGCCCTTTAGACTTATTCATAGCGGATAAAATACGATTGTCGGAAGATTTTGACGAACAAGCAGACCCTGTCCCAATATATATATCATCCATTTCAAGTTTATGTACCAAAACTTCCCCTTTCACATTATTTAAAGAAATCGATAAAATATATGGCGAACCATCACTAGTTCCATTAATTTCATAACCAAACTTTTTTTCATTAAATTTTTTTAAAATAAATTGTTTAATTTTTGAAACCTTGCCAAAATTCTCATCTATAGCACCACATTTCTCAACAACTGATTCAGCAAAAGCACAAATCGCTGGGAGATTTTCTGTACCGCTTCGCAAATTGTTTTCCTGCCCACCCCCATAAATAATTGGATTAAAATAAACGCCTTTCTTAACATATAGAGCCCCAACTCCTTTGGGCCCATTAATTTTGTGCGCACTGATTGAAATGCTATCAACCCCAAGATTGTCAACTAACACATCAATTTTCCCCAATGCTTGTACACAATCACTATGAAAAACGCATTTAGGGTTTGCTTGTTTTGCAATTTTACAAAGTTCGGAAATGTCATTAATTGCACCAGTCTCATTATTTACAAACATAATTGAAATTAGGTCATATTTTTTGTTATATACTTTTTGCTTAAAATCATCAATATCAACTGTTCCTACGTTGTTCAATTTTACAAAATCGACATCATTCCCACGTTGAGAAAGTGGCACAACAGTATTATACACAGACGGATGCTCCCCAACTGAAACAAGAATTGATTGATTTTTTTTTGTTAATCCTAGTAGTGCCATATTGTTGGCTTCAGTCGCTCCTGAGCAAAAAATCAATTTATCCCCTATTTGCCCATTAATACATCCTAAAATATTTTTACGAGCATCTTCAAGTTTTGTTTTAGCAAAAACCCCACCCTTGTGCAAACTCGACGAATTGAAATAACAATCTTTTGAAATTTCGTTATAAACACTCAAAGCTTTCTCTGATATCTGTGTTGTAGATGCATTGTCGAAATAAATCATTTTACTTTCTCCATAAAAAAACTATTATAGTTTATATTATTTTGCTAAAAAAGTCAATTTTTATTGACAAGTTTTAAAAATTAATATACAATAAATTATGATTTATTTAAAAAACAAAGGAAAGTCTCAATCAGTTAAAAATTTTCTAAAAATAAAAGGGCTATCAAAACGAACTTTAACCAAACTTGCAAAAGAATTTGGCGTTATGCAAATTAACAATACTCCTGTTATTATGACAGATATAATATTAAAGAATCAAACATTGTGCTTAAACTTAAGAGAGAATAAATCTCAAGCATTAATTCCATATTCAAACAAAATTCCCAAAATTATTTTTGAAGACGAAAACATCTTAATAGTTGACAAAACTAGCAACTTACCAACCATTCCAAGTCGCAATTTCGATGACTCACTAGCGTCCCAAGTTTTAAATTATTTGGGTAATGACTGCGTATTCCACGCACTTAATCGCCTTGATGCTCACACAACTGGACTTGTAATTATAGCAAAGGATGTAATTACGGAGAATTTGCTAACAAAATCTGGAAATGTTAAAAAATGGTATTTAGCAAAGGTCGAGGGAAAAACTTTACGCACTGGATGCATTAATGCGCCAATTATTGATGACAAAGAACAATGCAAACGAGTAATTAGCAAAAACGGCTTACCAGCCATAACTTATTATAAAAGAATTCATTACAAAAATAAATGTTCTCTTGTTCGATGCCATTTAATTCACGGAAGAACAAATCAAATACGATGCCATTTTTCATACATCAATCATCCACTAATTAATGATTTTAAATATAACAAAAATTGCAAAGACGAAAATGCAATTTTTTATCTGCGTTGTTACAAAATACAGTTCAAACACCCATATACAAACAAGTTAATCAAAATCAAGATATAGCGTATTATGATTTTATAATACGCTATATCTTGTGTAGTTTATTATATCAGTAAATATTAATGACTATTTTATTTGCTCGGGACTAGGTCCAACAACTCACTCATAGCATTATTAAAATAAAATTCCGGAACGCGACCCACTATGACACTCTCGCATATTAAAACTTGTGTATATGTTTGAACAGGATCATTAAATATTGGTAAAATCAAATTAACTACAGAAGAGACATCAAGATAAATTCGATGAACAGTTTGATTGATTCCTGCAGAAAGAAACTCTGATTTGAATACACAATCAAGCGTACCAATCGGCACAATTTTTATCAATACTTCAGGACCTCTCCCCATTAAAATTGGCATACCTGTAAATGACCCAAGTGGAATATTTATGCCTTGATCCCCAATCGATTCAATTTTTACAAGAGCAAGCCTTGAAATATCTTTAGATAACCTATTAATTGAAATTGCATTGGCTTGAATCATAGAAATATTTCCATTATTATCTTGTGAGATTGTTACAAGTTCATCATAAATATTATTGTTATTTAATATTTCTGATATAGCTGAATTTACTGCACGTGAAGTCATCATTTTAACCTTTGTTTCACTTGTTGTTAAAATAACAGGATTTACATATTTATCAAAATAAAACATTATAATACTTGCTATCATTAACACAATAAGTAAAAATATCAAAAAACGTTTTGTTTTATTCCGTTTCTTGATACTGGAACAATTGTTCCCAACTTGAAAAGGTTTTTTCATATACTATATATATGCTTTATCTCTTTTAAATTTTACAAATTATAAGTGCATACCCACAAAAAAACTAACTGGAACCATACATTATTTGCAACTCAACTCACATATTCTTTTTTGTTTTTGCATTAAAGATTAAAGCAAACAAATATGCAAAACCAACAGCACTCGCAATCCCCGAAGATGTCTTTTCTAATCCCCCAGTAAATGCCCCTATCAACCCATTTTCTTGTACCCCAATAATTGCTCCTTCGGCAAGCGCTTTTCCAAATCCCATAATAGGAATAGTTGCACCACAATCAGCAAAATTAATCAAGGGTTGATAAATTCCTATAGCTTCAAAAAACACCCCTAGAATAACAAATAATACTAATATTCTTGCAGATGTCATTCGAGTCTTTATAATAAGAATTTGTGCTATCATACAAATAAATCCCCCCACAAGGAAAACTTTTAGATACAACATTAAATCAAACATATTTCTCTCCTTATTTATTTTCTAAAACTATTGCATGTGCAATCCCTGGTATAGATTCCCCTTGAAAGCTTGATGTCGGACTTAAGAGTGCTCCAGTCGCCACAAATAAAATTTTTTTATATTTCCCTTTTCGCATTTCTTTTAATAAAAAAGAATTAAGAATCAATGCACTACATCCACAGCCTGACCCGCCCATAAATGTATGTTGATTGTTAGTGAAAATGCAATGTCCACAATCCATATAATTTTGACCCAATTTATACCCATTATACTCCATAAGATCAATCAAAATCTCGCTTCCCAATTTCCCCAAATCCCCGGTAACAATCAAATCATAGTCATTAGGTGTTGTATTTGTATTTATAAAATGCGAAACTAATGTTGTCATTGCCGATGGTGCCATAGCAGAACCCATATTATTTGCATCTATGACATCAAAATCAGTAACTTTGCCGAACGTTGCCATTGTGATTTTAATCCCATTTCCCTTGTTCGATATTACAGAACATCCACCTCCAGTTACAGTCCATTGTGCTGTTGGAGGCTTTTGAGTTCCGAGTTCAAGTGGAAAACGAAACTGCCTTTCAACAGATGAAAAATGGCTAGCAGTTGCACAAGCCACAGTATCAAAATATCCTCCATCAACAAGACACGCACCTACTGCTAATGATTCTGCCATTGTTGAACACGCCCCAAATAGTCCTATATACGTCGTATCAAATTTTCGTGCAGTAAAGCTCGAACTTATAATTTGATTCATTAAGTCCCCACAAATCAAAGCATCAATGTTGCTAGGTTTTTTCCCCGCTCTTTCAATTGCATTAAAAACTACATGTTCAAGCATTTTTCTCTCAGTTTTTTCATATGACTCAACACCCCATAAGTCATCGTCAAGAATATAGTCAAAATACGATGAAAATACACTTTTTGATTCCTTGGGCCCCGCTATAGAATAAGACGAAATAATTTGGGGACAATTTTTTAAAAAGACAGTTTGCTTGTTTTTATTTAAATTTTCTTTCATATCAAAGCGCTCCAATAATAATATAAATTAATCCAACAACTATACTTGCAACAACGCCATTCACAATAACTGGTCCTGCGACGATAAACATTTTTGCACACATCCCAAAAATAAAGCCTTCCTTTTTAAATTCAAGTGCAGAACTTGTAATTGAATTTGAAAAACCAGTTATCGGAACAATTGTTCCCGCCCCAGCAATAGCGCCTATGTCATCGAAAATACCAAGCCCTGTCAATAATGATGCCAAGAATATTAAACTGATCAAAGCCCAATTCCCTGCTTCTTGTGGTGTCATTGTATCAAATATGGTTAATAATGTATCTTTTATTGTTTGTCCTAAAATACAAATTACTCCACCTATAACAAAAGCATAAAACAATGATGGAAAGCAATGCGTCTTAGGTATTTTAGACTCAACATAAGCATTATATCTTTCATTTCTTTCTTTTTTATTCATAATACCTCACGACAAAATATTCCCAATTATATAGATTGTTAAACATAAAATTAATAAATTTTATATTTTTTTTAATATTTTTCTGTAAAATGCAAATAATAAAAAAATTTTTGGAGGAAAATATGAAAAAATTTATATCAATTTGCCTAGCAAGTGTACTAGGAATTACAACGTTAATCGGAGGTAGCTCAACAATTATAACCCGCGATACAGCTGTTAATTTAATACAAAGCAACAGCACAATTACAAAAGATGATGAAACTAATTCAAAATTTGTATCAAATCAGAATTTAAAAAATCAAACAACATCTGACTTTGATGCCCAGGGCATTAGTTTAGATAGCAACTATACAAGAAATAATGAAATTGCAAATAGTGATGCAAACAACTCATTAAATTATAATAATTGCGCCAATGGAAATTGTGCCGATGTTTATAAAAATGTTTATCAAAATATGAACTCTTCAAGTCAAATCAATGGTTCAGATATGATGAATAATGGTATTAATAACATATCGAATAGACGTTCTAATATTGACACATATAGAGGACCTTTATCAACACCACGTTATTCAAACATAGACACATATAGGCAAAATTCATTTGCTAATAGAAATGTTGCAAACAATAATATTATAAATAACAATACAATCAAAAGCCAATCAAAATCATTGACAAACCAATCAAGTGAAAATCTTTCAAATAGTTTAAACAAAACAAATAACAACAAAATTGCGAATTCTCAAACAAATGCAATAGAAAAAAATATAAATACAACAAACAACAATTTAAGTCAAATACCAAATTCAGTAATTAATAGAGATAAATCAAGTGAAAGAAATACAAATAGTCGCACGTTTGATTCCAAATTCAATAATGAAAATAATATAAGCAACAGTGCAGATAGGCTGATAGATGAAAATTACAATAAATCAATAAACAATGAACAACCAACCAACAAAATGTCAAATAATAATGGTTCATATAATTCTATCGACAAGTATAGCGATACAAACAATTTGCGAGCATCAAACAATCAAAACAATGATTTTATCGAGAAATATGATAATAAATTAAATAATTACACATATCATCATATTTTTGATATTGATAATCAAAAACAAATTGCATTTTTAGCATTTCAAATCAAGGAAATTGCCAATACTGACAGTAATGGAAATTCAAATATCAGACAAATTTCAATCAACTTAAAAAATACAACCGATGAAGCCTTAAAAATGCTAGAAAATAAAAATATAGAAAATATTACACTCACAGAAACACAAAAGCAACAACTTGATGAACAAGCAAATCAACTTTTTGAAATTTCGCAACAGCTCTACGAATTCAATAGGAATGAATTATCACGTTTCGGGTTTAATCTAGTTCTTGATTTTGACAATAATAATTACGAAAATAGTTTTGCAAAAATATTTGATACATTTGAACAACGTTCACAATTAATGACGCAAGCAAGTAATTGTATTGATTTAATTACTCAAATACTATCAAATGCAAAAAATTCGGATGAAAATACATCAACAAATATTGACAATTTAAATACATCTACTGATACCCCTGAATATAATATATCTAGTTTAAACACAAATAACAATAGAATAGATAATAAAACTATTGTTTCAAACACAAATAATGAAAATAAAATATTCGCGAGAGAAACCAACCCAATTTACCATAATAATAATAATCCAACTATCAAAAATTCGCACACAAATTTCGAAAATCCGACAAGTGAAACTAACAAGGATTCTGAAATTGCGACGAACATACCATCAAGTTCTGGATCAATTAATAACAAAAAATCGGTTAATAAGTTAGACAAAGAATATAAATCATCACATGAAAAAGCGCATAACCCTCCGCTTAGTATCAGAAATTCGAACTTTCCTAACACAAATCCACTTTTGCAAAATAATTAGCAAAAATGATTATATATTAAGTAATGATTATATTGCAAAAAAGCCTTTGCACTACTAAAATGCAAGGCTTTTTGTTATTTGTTTTCCGTTGATGAAGTTGAATTTTGATTTTTTATTTTTAATTTCAATTCATTATTTTCAACATCAACAACAACACTATTAGTTGGTTTCAAATCATTCTCCAAAATTAATTCAGCTAATTTATCTTCTATTTCGTGTTCAATCACTCTTCTCAAAGGTCTTGCACCAAAATCTTGGTCATATCCCTTTTCTACAAGATATTTGAGAGCTCGTTCTGTCAATTTTAAATCTATATTTTGCCCCTTCAATTTATTGCAAAGATGCTTCATCAAAATTTTTGCTACTTGTGCAAGTTCTGTTTGGGTAAGAGTGTGGAAAATAGTAATTACATCAATTCGATTCAAGAATTCAGGTTTAAAATGTTCTTTTAATGAATTCATTAAAAATTCTTTAATTTGCTCATTTGACATCGGTTCTGCGCCATTTTGCGCAAGCACACGTTTTTTAGCATTTAGAGCAGATATCCCACAGTTACTTGTCATAATAATGATAGTATTTTTAAAATTCACGACACGACCTTTTGAATCAGTCAAACGTCCATCATCAAGAATTTGTAGTAGCATATTGAAAACATCTGGATGCGCCTTTTCTATTTCATCAAACAGCACAACCGAATATGGTTTTCTTCGCACCGCTTCCGTAAGTTGTCCCCCCTCATCGTGTCCAACATAACCTGGTGGAGAACCAATTAGTTTTGCAACACTATGCTGTTCCATATATTCACTCATATCTAAGCGAATTATCAAATTTTCATCATCAAACATAGTCTCTGCAAGCGCTTTGCTAAGTTCGGTTTTGCCAACTCCTGTTGGTCCAAGAAACAAAAATGAACCTATAGGACGCTTTGGGTCCTTCAATCCTGCTCTGGCTCTCTTGATTGCACGCGCAACTGCACTTACTGCTTCATCTTGCCCAATAACTCTTTTGTGCAAAATTTCTTCCATTCTTGTTAAGCGTTCCTTTTCCGATTCAGTTAGTTTTGTTACAGGAATTTTCGTCCACTGCGAAACGATTTCAGCAACATCTTCAGCAGTTATTGTGTTTGCTGTTTTTTGATATTCTTTATCGTTTTCCTTTTGTGTTTTTTCAACTTCATCAGTCAATTTTTTAATTGCATCACGGAATTTTGCAGCTCTCTCAAAATTTTCTTGAATTAATGCTTCATTTTTATTGTTCTCAAGTTCTTTTATTTGTTGCATTTTTGTTTTTAAATCACTAGAAACAATGGAATTATTTACTTTCACTTTACTACATGCTTGGTCAATCAAGTCAATGGCTTTATCTGGCAACTGTCTATCCATAATGAATCTATCCGAAAGATTTGCTGCCGCTTCTATTGCTTCATCTGAAATTGAAACTTGGTGAAACGCTTCATAACTATCACGCAAACCTTTTAAGATTGCAATAGTTTGTTCAACAGTTGGTGCCTCAACAATTACAGGTTGAAAACGACGTTCAAGTGCTTTATCCTTTTCAATATATTTTCGATATTCATCGGTAGTTGTTGCCCCAATTGTTTGCAATTCTCCTCTAGACAAATAGGGTTTTAACATATCAGCAGGATTAATCTCTCCTTGCTCGCTCCCTGCTTGTGCAAGCGTGTGAATTTCATCAATAAAAACAATAATATTTTTGTTCGCAATAATTTTTTCTATGGCAGATTTAAGTTTTTCTTCCATACTTCCACGATATTTGGTGCCTGCCATCAACCCCCCAATTTCAAGTGAATAAATAACTTTATCTTTCAAAATGTTAGGGACATCTCCTTTAACAATCGCAAGTGCCAACCCCTCAACAACAGCAGATTTACCAACCCCCGCCTCGCCAATCAAAACTGGATTATTTTTTGTTTTTCGGCAAAGAATTTCAATGATTTTATTAATTTCATCTTCACGTCCTATAACTGGGTCAATTTTGCCTTGTTTTGCCTTTAATGTCAAATCGCTTCCCATTGATAGTAAATCATCGTCAAGTGGACTCTTTAGTGAATTATTTTGTTTTCCAGAGTTTTCCACGCTATCATAAGAATCACTAAATGAAACATTCCCACCACGCAAAACACCCAATAATTGGTCACGCAATGTATTTAAATCGATTTTAAATCCTCTTGTTAGTAAAGTATTTGCAACACAATCACTTGACATTACAATCGCAAGAAGAAGATGTTCCGTTCCAACAAAGTCGTGATTTAATTGCATAGACAAAGTTTGTGCCACTCTAAAAATTTCTTTTGCACGTGGGGTGAATTGAGGTTCATATGACCCTGAAAAAATGAAACCTTCCCTTATCTTTTCATCAAAAATTTTACTATATGAATCTTTATCTACACCCAAATTTTTTAAAAATTTAGATGCCATACTGTCCTTGACTGAAATAATCCCATATAATAAATGTTCAGAACCTATTTGATCGTGTCCGTGAGTCATCGCAAATTCAGATGCATTTTTGATTGCTTTTTTGACACTTTCAGTCGGATTAAATGAATAAAACATAATAATTTCTCCTTTTATTTTTCTTTATATATCATAGTCAATGTATTTTTTAAAATTTTAGCTCGAATTTCGTCTTCGCAATTAAATGGATTTTTTAATGACTTAGCAGAAATCGCACTTTTTAAACACGACTTTTGTTCATCTGACAAAATGTCATTTAAATAAAGTGTGTCAAGTATTCCACTAGCAGTCAGAAAATCTATACTGTTCCCAATCTTTTCAAAAATTAAATCTCTAAAGTCATCATTTATTTCAACCTTATAGATTTTGACATAACCACCTCCACCACGTTGGCTATCAATAATATATCCTTTTTCAAGGGTAAATCGCGTGGATAAAACATAGTTTATTTGACTAGGTACACATTTAAAATGCTCTGCTAGTTCATTTCTTGAAAGTTTTATTTCATTGTGGTTATCAATCGCATCTAGTAAAAATTGTTCAATTACGTCGCTAATTGTTTGCATAATTCCTCCAAAATGTTTGACTATCTTTGACTTTTATTAATTATAATGCTTTTCAACATTCTTGTCAAGTACTTTTAAATAAATTTTTGACTTTTTAAAAATTTTTTGCAAATTAATATATAAACTTGTTATATTATTAAATATTCCCATTTTTTTGACAAAAATGAAAAAATATATATAAAAACGATTGACAAAATCGTTTTTTTTTGTTATTATAACAGGGTACAAATGGATAGGTTCCCGAGTGGCTAAAGGGGGCAGACTGTAAATCTGCTGTCTATGACTACGATGGTTCGAATCCATCCCTATCCACCAATCATCATAGGAAAGCACTTGCATTTGCAAGTGCTTTTTGTTAAAGTTTGTTAATAATTTTATTTCTTAACCCCAACTTTTATTATACAACCACCCCAATACATTCTTTTTATATTTATGTTAAAATATAAGTTAAATAATAGATGTTAGTTGAGATAGGTAAAAAAATATAAAAAAAAGATTGTAGAAATTTTCTACAATCTCATATATTTACTACTTCTATATTAGTTAGCGTAGACAGACACCTGAATTTTGTCTTTAGTCTTATGTTCAAATCTAACAACTCCATCAATCAGTGAAAAAATTGTGTAATCTTTTCCTAACCCAACATTTTTACCAACTGCGTATTTTGTCCCACGTTGACGAACAATGATATTTCCAGCAAGCACTTGTTGTCCATCTGATTTTTTAAGACCAAGACGTTTTGATTCGCTGTCCCTACCATTCTTTGAACTACTTCCACCTTTTTTAGATGCAAATAATTGTAAACAAATAAACATCTTATATCTCCTTTATTTCTATATTTTTTGGATATCCACTTTCAATATCTCTCAAACCAATGACAACCGTTTGCAAAATAACTTGCAACCTGTCATCCACAATATCAGTTGGGACTTCTAAAACTAATTTTCCATCACAACATTCTTCCAAAATTTCAATACCAATAAGCTCGCGCACTGCAAGCGCACCAGTCATTAATAATGTCGAAATGCCGGCGCAAACAATGTCATTGCCGTACTCAGCATAACCTGCGTGCCCTTTAACTGTGATTTTTTTAATTAATTTTCCTTGTCCTAACCGAACTTCAACTCTCGTCATAATTATTTTGTAATCGATAAAATTTTAACTCTAGTAAATGGTTGACGATGTCCCATTTTACGTCTTTCGTTCTTCTTTGGCTTGTAAGTGAATATTGTAAGTTTCTCGCCCTTGCCGTGAGCCATTACTTCCGCCTCAACAACTACGTCCTTGACAATTGGTGTGCCAACTATAGACTTTTTGCCATCATTAAATAGCAATACATCAAACTTAATTTTTTCGCCAACTTGAGCATTTAAAAGCTCAACATCATAATAACGGTTTTCTTCAACTTTAAGTTGTTTTCCACCCGTTTTGACTATTGCGTACATTCTAGTTCCCTCCTATTAAAATAAGACTCGCTGAATAAGGCGACTTGCGTTCTTAATGCCCATATCATGCGGTACTTGTGATATTATATAAAATTTTTTTGCTATTGTCAAGTGTTTTTGCAACTTTTCAATAAACAAGCGCCCAAAATTGTGTGCTATTTTATTAATTCAAATGCAATTTTATTGACAATTTGCATTATTTATGTTTTAATATGCATATAAAAATGAAATACATATATGAAAAAAGAGCAAATATCCTTATTTTTTATACTAGAAATGATTATTTAATTGTTAATAACTTCTATAATAAGTATTTAATAAGATATTTCTTTAATCAATTATTTGTTTATACTTAATTTGCATATACAACTTTTTACCCATTTTCCCTCTCTCACTATGTATTTTTTGAATATCGGTTTTGTTAGTTTTTATGAATAAATATATTGCACAAGAAACAAATATTATGTCTAGCAACCCAGTTAAGGGGTAAAAAATGTCAATGATAATACTAAACCCAACTCTACTAAGCAGAAAAGATATAACACAGACGATAGTTGTGGAATACAAAAAATTGTTTATGTAACTATTTAACCACCAAGATATTGTTAACATTGTTGCAATTGAAGTAGTAAAAATAGCAAACCATAAAATCACAACAGACATTATAACAAATACGTCCGATATCCCAAATGCTAAATACACAAAAGGCATATCATATTGTGCTGATTCAGGATTGGTAATAATTGACAAACTTGCAAAAAATGTTAGTATTAATAAAACACCCCCAGTTATTTTAGTGGCTCGCAAATCCACTGCCGTTAATGTTTGTGTACCCGTTTTCATTAAAACAAACCCTGTTAAAAACATATTACTGCAGACAAAAATTAAACAACAAATAAATGAATACACTACCGTATCGACATCCACCATATTCAAGAGTGTAACTATATTTAATTGTTCTTTAAAAAATGATGAAATGAAAATCGCGCCCATAAATGCAATCAATAATGGCAAAAGTATTCCATTCAACTTTGATATCTTGCTGATACCACCAAGCACAGTAGTAACACAAAAAATTGCACTAATAATTGATATGATTGGATATTTGGAATTTGGGAAAACGATATGTTGCAAACTATCAAAACCTGCAAACATTGCACTCAATACAATGATATATGAAAAAATAACCACTATTTCAATTAGTGGAGAAAATTTACCAAAAATCAATTTAAAAAAATCACTAAGGCTTTGAACTTTACAACGTTTTCCAAGTTGCAAAAAAACATAACCCAGAACATAAAACAACAACCCTGCTAAAATTGTCATCAATAACCCACATATGCCGAAACGCGCAAAGTATACATAAATTTCTCTACCTGACGCAAAACCCGCACCTACTATTGTCCCAAAAAAAACTAGAAAAACGCTTAATGTTGATGCTGTTTGAGATGTTTTTTTATTTTTAATTTTCATATAAAATTATATTGCAAAAACATTTTTTTTATGATATGATAACATTATGAAAATTTCAGGAATTATATGTGAACTAAATCCACCACACAATGGACACCAATATTTAGTTGAGGAAACAAAAAAAAGGACAAATTGCGACTTTGTAATTGCAATTATGAGCGGAGATTTTGTTCAGCGCGGAACTCCCGCAATGTATGACTACCAAACACGCGCATTTATGGCATTAAATATCGGTTTTGACGCTGTAATTTATATGCCAACAGTTTATTCGCTTAGCCCAGCAAATGATTTTGCAAAATTTAGCGTTCAAATCGCAAATTCATTAAATTTAGATTATTTATCTTTTGGAATTTCAAAAAGTGAAGAAGAAATAGGTATTTTGTATTCTATTCTATTATGTGAAAACAACGATTTTAAAAAAATTTTATCAGCCAATCTCAAAAAAGGAATTTCCTATGCTACGGCATTTACGCAAGCGCTTGAAAATATAACAAACATCCACCATATATCGGGCGACGACATTCTTGCTCTACAATATATGTTGCATATAAATTCAAAAATTACTACACTCCCTATTGCTCGACACCCAAAATATTCGGCAACAAAACTACGTCAACACATTCTATCAAAAGATTATACCCCAATAAAAACCTTTGTCAATGAATCTAATTACAAAATAATCTCCGACATTTCTCCGCTAAACTATACTTATTATCAAACATTCCTTTATCATAATTTAGTTACAGAAAAAATTGAAAATTTTCAAAAAGTTAAATCAATAAAAGAAGGGCTTGAAAATAGAATCATTCACGCATTGAATACAACAACAAATTATTATGATTTTAATGAAAAAGTAAAAAATAAACGATATACTCAATCGTTTTTAAATCGATTATACTCAAACATTTTACTTGGAATTAATAATGATATTCCTATACAACTTCCATATATAAAAATAATTTCAGCAAAAAATAATGGCATTTTAAATTACTTAAAAAGTAATTTGCCAATTGTAACGACATTAAAAAATAAAACTATCCTTAATGAATACTCTATATACTCAATTGACACAATAGCCAGTAGAATTTATAATATAATTACAAATAATGTACGTCCACCTTTTCCGTTCCACAAAATCACTATACACAATATATAGCGTATTATACAAATGGAATACTCCATATCTTGTAATAAAAATTTATAAAATGAAATTAAATAACTAAAAAGTGGAATATTTTTCTTTGCAAATTAGTATTCCACTTTTTGATTATCTTTTTGCAATCACTTCCCCACTTTGAGGATCTATTATCACTCCACTTGTTTTGCCATCTGTTCTAACGATTGATACATACCAGTAGTAATCATCAAAATTAGAATTTAAATCAGTAATGATTTTAACATAAACTTCCCCATTAATTTTATTTTTAGATATATATGATTTTACATCATCGCCCATACTTTCAAGCGCTATGTCAAGTGCCGTACGCCAAGTAATTTCCATATCTTTTGTTTTGGGACTTAATTCACAAGTTTGCTCGTCGATATTTGTAATAACTTTCAATTTGATTTGTGCGTCATCAGCAACAACTTTTTGGATGTCTACCATTAAGCTACTTTCGTAATTATTATACTCAAGATTCCCCTTATATACATTTTCCCCAATACTCAATTCGTACTGTGCAACATTAGGCATATCTTTGGATTTATATTTAACTGTCAACATCCCAAATTCAACTTGCTTTTCACAAATTCCATTGACAACATATGGGGACTCTCTTTTCCCGCTCATAAATGTTGCCACATAAATATTATTTTCACCTGAAAAAATATTATAACGAACCTCCGCTATATTTTGCAAAATTAATTCAGATTGAGTTGTGCCACAGCCACAAAATGCAAATGCCATTGCTATGACTGCAATACTAGCAAGAATTATTTTTTTCATTATTTGCCTCCATCTATTTTATTATATTGAGGCAAAAACATTTTTAAAACCCATTCGACAATATTTCTAATTTTTATTATATCACGGCATTTGAGTATCTATTAAATCAATTCTTCTTTGATGTCTCCCACCTTCAAAATGAGTATTCAAAAAATATTTAATTATTTTTTTGTAATTTAAGCAAGTCATCCTATCTCTTCCGCCCAATACCAAAACATTAGCATCATTATGCAATCTCGAAAAATATGCATTTCTAGCAGTTCGACAAAGTGCCCCTCGTATTTTTTTAAACCTATTAACAGCAATACTCATTCCAATTCCTGTTCCACAAATTAAAATGCCAATTCCATTCTCAGCCTTTAAAACATTTTCAGCAAGTAATTTTGCATAAAAAGGATAATCAACTGACACAGTTGAATTCGTCCCCAAATCAATAAATTCTAAATTAAGTTTCGACAAATATTTTTTTACTTTTTCTTTTAAATTAACCCCTGCGTGGTCCGATGCAATAAATATCATATAATTTACTCCTTGATTAATTATTTTGAATGATTGCAGAATTTAAACAACACTAAATTATTTTAAATTAAACTTCTTTTAAAATTCAATATTTAAATTTAATCATTAAAGTTCTCTTTTTTCGTCAGTCTTTATTGGGCATTTACGAATGTAATACTTTGAATCTTCTTTGCTTCCAAATCGTGCCGTCGTGTGACACATAATTTCAAAATCACCTTTATTTAAATTATCGTAATCAAAAACCTCGGAAAATAGTTCTTTTTTTATTTTGTTATCTACCATTACAAACAAATTGCGTTTGGTTGTTCGATTACTTTGTTTACCTGAAGAAAAATCTACAGCATCATCAAACTGTATGCTTTTCTGTTCAACATATCCGCAGTTATTATAAACAACATTTTCAAATTTTACATCGCCACCATAAATCAAATTTTGTAAACAAAAATAGTTATCCTCTTCATTAACAGCGTAGCACCATTGCTTCAAATAATTCGAAACATCTATAGATGCAACATCGTCCCCACTTTCTTTTTTTACATTAATACTACCTATATTTTTGCCATATTCTTCAACGATAACTTCGGCTTTGACCCCATAAGTTACATCCGATATCGAATGTTTGGAAAATGCTGGCCTATATTCATATTTTTCTGTAATCGTTTTCTTGATAAATTGTGTAAATGTCGAAAGTCTTTTTTCGATAATATTTGGCGAATCTTTATAATATATTTTCATTAACAAGTAATTTGCAACAGCATCATATTCTAAATAATAATCAAAGCTCTTTGTTTCCGACTGATATACCAATTCTTCATCTTTACCAATTTCTCTTTGAATATCTCGATAAAATTTACTCAAAATATTACTATCAAATTCATTGAAAAATTTTTCTATTCTTTTTTTTGCATTATTGTTCTTGTAAAAATTAGGAAAAACATTACCCATAATTTCACTTTTTTTGTTGCTCATATTTCCTCTCTTATGGAATATTATACCATACTTTGCAAAAAAAGCAATATAAATAACATAATTTTCATATCAGCAACTTTTAATTACTACTGCTATTTCATCAAATATAAAAAATTCTAACATCTTTTGTAATTTCTTATATTATAAAATAAATAATATTTCTATCATATTTTTACTCAAATTATGAAAATTAAAATATTCGCAATAGCATTTCATTTTAAAACTCATATAATATTGCTATGAAAAAAATAAAAAATAACATTGTACATTTTATTGGAATCGGCGGTATTAGTATGAGTGGATTAGCAATTTATTTACATAAAAATGGATATAATGTGCAAGGCAGTGACAAAAATTATTCTAGCAATTTAAAAGAACTTCAAAAAAAAGGAATAAAAATTTTTATTGGACATAAATATCAAAACATTGCGAATGCAAGCATTTGCATATATACATCAGCAATTGACGATAATAATCCCGAATTAGTTTTCGCAAAAAAACACTGTAAACTAATTGAACGTAGCGAGCTTTTGGGCAAAATTTGCAAAAAATTCAAAAAAACAATAGCAGTCAGTGGAACGCACGGCAAAACGACTACAACAGCAATGATTGCACAAATACTTCTTGTAGCAAATGCCAACCCGACTGTTCACATAGGTGGAAATTTTGTTCCAATCGGAGGCAACTTCCGTATCGGAAGTGATAATTTTATGGTAACCGAAGCGTGCGAATACAAACGAAGTTTTTTACACATAAACCCAGAATATTTAGTCATAAACAATGTCGAACTTGACCATTTGGACTACTATAACAATCTACAAGAAATTGAACAAGCATTCATAACACTAGCAAATCAAACAAAAAACTCTATCGTCATTAATGGAGATACACCTTTTTTAAAAACATTAATTGAGTCTAACTCATCAAATCAAAATAAATGTATTACCTTTGGAGAAATGAAGCATTGCCAATATAGAATGGTAAATTTACGCAAAAATAATGAAATATATACTTTCGATATAGAGCACAACAAAAATTACTTAACATCAATTAAAATGAAAATAAGTGGAAAATATAATGCACTCAATGCACTTGCAAGTGTCGCTTTATGTGATAACCTTTCAATCCCAATTGATATAATAAAAAAAGCTATAGAAGCGTTTAGTGGCGTGGAAAGACGCCTTGAAATCATAAAGAAAACCAATAATCTTACGATAATTAAAGATTATGCTCATCACCCAACTGAGATAAAAAATGTATTACATAATATAAAAAATCAAAATTATGAAAATTTTGTTGTAATTTTCCAACCACACACGTATACCCGCACTTTAGGGCTGTTTGATGATTTTTTATCAGCATTCGATGAATGCGACTCATTAATATTACTCCCAACATATTCCGCGCGAGAATTAGAAATTTTGGGTGGACGTAGTGAAGATTTATATCTTGCACTTGCCCAACGCAAAAAAAATATCTATTTCGCAAAAAATTTCAGCATCGCAAAAAGGTTTCTCAAAAAGTACACTTCAAAAAACACCTGCATTCTATTGCTAGGTGCAGGTGACATCGAACATTTATTTGATAAATGACTTATCGACACTTTATTTTGTAATCAAAGTTTCTTTGCTAAATGTTTTTACTGTTATAAATACAGAGCCTATTGCATAAACAACATTTATTGCTAAACTCCCCCACAAATAAGCATAATTCATAACTCCCGCAAGTAACATTTTTATGCTAACAACAACATTATAAATCGGTAAACACATCGTCCACAGCGAAACATCACTCACATCAAGATACATAGTAGCATACGCAATGATCATCGGCAAAAACATCACAAGTGTTGATTTACTTTGTGCCTCTTTCAATGTTTTTGACGATGCAGTCAAAAGTAGAAGCAAACTACTAAATAACCCCGCAAGCATCAACAAATTAAAGATAACTAACAAAACCCCGTCTGCAGGCAATGCAATTGAAGATAGTCCTGCCCCAAGATTGTCTTTTGTCAGTAACATAGACAAAATTATCGAAATAATCTCAGCAATTGCACTCAAGAAACTAAATATTATGATGACGGTATATTTTGCAGACAAAATGCTAAACCGACTAGCGCTCGTCGAAAGTAATGGCTCAAAGGTATTGCGCTCTTTTTCTCCAGCAATCAAGTCAGTCGCAATTGACGCACCCCCAATCGTAATTAACAACGTCAACAGCATAGGTATAATCAAATGCATAAGTGGATTATTTGTCCCAAAACGCTTAATTTCTGGATATACTTCAGTAAGCGTCAAAACATTATTTTTGACAGGATTTAGGTCAACATCCGCCCCCACACGACTTGACAATACCTTATCACTAAATGCTTGCAAAACCGCACTAAGCCGTGTCGCTATAGTGCTCCCACTCGTTGAGCGGTCATCATAAATAATGCCAATTGACGCTGTTTTTGTAGAGTCGTCAATGTCGATTAGAAAATTTTCAGGTACAACGATTGCAACATAAATATCATTGTCAATCAACATTTGTTTGAAATCCTCACATTGCACATAATCAACTTTTAAATTTTTGTCCAAAGAAAAAATATTTTTATCAAAGTATTCAAAAAGTTGACTCTCTTTAGCAACGCTTGTTTCATTCATAACAAGCGTCAATTTAGGATTAATCGCCTTTGTATCAACACTATTTACACTCAAACTAATAACCAAAAAGAAAATTGGAAACAATAAAAATGGTAAAACAAATGTGGCAAAAATGCTTTTTTTGTCGCGAAACGCATCCCTTAATTCTTTTTTTAAAACAACTTTATATTGTTTGAACTTTTTATTCATATTTCTCCTATTTTACTAATTTTATAAATGACTCTTTTATGCTGTTACATTCACAAAATTCATTGAT
The DNA here is from genome assembly GCA_964489405.1 of uncultured Lachnospiraceae bacterium. Lineage (GTDB taxonomy): Bacteria > Bacillota > Clostridia > Christensenellales > UBA1242 > CAKVOD01. The sequence continues at coordinate 24,300 of CAZAYL010000014.1, forward strand.
TTGCGACAAAGTGCCTTGCACTTTCGTCTGCCCTTTATCAATTATTAACGCGCGATCGCAAAGCTCTTCGACTTCTTGCATATTGTGAGAAGAAAGTAGAATAGTCTTCCCCATTTTCTTACATTCTTTAATAAAGTCCAAAACTTCTTCACTCGCCAAAATATCTAGTCCCGCGGTTGGTTCATCAAATAACATAACTTGTGGATTGTGAATAATGGCGCGCGCAAACGATGTTTTTTGCTTCATCCCGCGTGAAAAATTACCACATCGTCTATCAAGGTAATCTCCAAGATTAAAAAAACGACTCAATAATTCAATTTGCGAGTTAATCTCATCGCCACTCATTCCATTAAGTTCTCCAAAATAACGAATATTTTCTCGCGCCGTCAAGCGGTCATAAAGTCCAGTATCGCCACCGAATAAAATTCCAATATTTTTGCGTACTTGTTCTTCATCTCTAACCGTATCATAACCACAAACTTCGATTTTCCCAAAAGTCGGTTGCAAAGTAGTTGCAATCATTCTCATCGTAGTTGTTTTACCCGCGCCATTCGTTCCAATAAGCCCAAAAATCTCTCCAGCCTTAACACTAAAATTAAGAGAATCTACTGCAGTAAACTCTTTCCCACCCCTTTTAAAAATTTTCGAAACATTATTAATTTCTAACACTATTCATCTCCTCAATAGTTCCGTACTGCAAAACAATTTGCCCACTTGCAATTAATTCATTAACTTTCTTTTGACTACGTGCACTTAAAAGTGTATTATTTATTATAAAATTATTAATTTTGATGCCTAACTTTTCAAGTCTTTTTGATAATTTTTTTTCTATTCTTGCAAATAAATATTCGGAATCTTTCATCAAAAACTCCACAACCGAAATTTCTTCTTTATGAAATTCATACCTAATCTTCTTTGCAACAACTTTCGAAATGCTATTCATCAAATATTCATTTCCGCCCCTATATTTTGCGACAAAATCTGCAAAGGCACTTTTGTCAACAATTTCAAAATCAAAAGACCCATCAATTTTCATACGCACATCACAATTTTCATCAAAAATCAAGAAACTTGGTGTCCTAAATCTAACGTTTGTATATTCTTGCAAATTCAAAAAAATGATACACGCTTTAAATGATTTAGGATAAACTAATTCCTTCGAATTCCTACTTTTTTTCGGTTTATTTAATTTGCAAACTTTAAAAGTTTGAGGCAAAAATCCACCATTTAGCTCAAACTCTCCCTCATAAAACTTATCATAAGCTTTGCCTTTTATACAAATAAAAGCGTATTGATTTGTGTCAACAATAAGTCTTGACCCAAGTTTGATATTTTTGTTCTTTATTTTTTGTTGAGACAAAACACCCTGCTCAAAAGAATTCTGTATTTTCTTTGCAAACATCATACTTATTACTACCAAAAATATTATACCACAAAGCACTTTAAAATTCAAGCAAACAAAGTCATAATATATTTGGACAAGGCATAATATAATTTTAGGAGGAAATAATGTATAAATTATCCGAAATCTTAAGTAGTCCAATTATTAGTTTATTTAATGGTAAGATTGAAGGAACCATAAAAACTGCCATATTTAATAAAAAGTTGCAAAAAATAAAATACCTTGTCATTTTCAATGAATCTGAACAAAATGATGAATATATAATTGCAACATCCAATATATATTCAATCGGAAAAGATGCTTTAGTTGTCAAAAATTCCAGTTGCTTAGAGCCCTTAACCAACTTTGAACCTAAAACTAATTTTAATAATCCAATAAATTTGTATACATACACAATCTTAGGCAATAAATTAGGTAAAGTCGCAGACGTCTTGTTTGATGAAGCATTCAATGTCAAAGAAATTGTGCTATCTAATAATGAAATAATCCCAATATCTAGTCTTGCTTCAATTAGCAACAACGCAGTAATTGTACAAGACAAAACCAAGAAAGTCAATGTAGCCAAGTTTTGCGAGCAAAAAAGACCACTTCTTATAAAATCAAATGAAGTAGTTACTATCTTGAGAACAGATAACTTCCCTATACTAGAAACAACTCCACAACCCCAAGTTGCCACACTTCCCTCAAAAATAACAAGTTCAGTAAACTTTTTACTTGGCAGAACAATCACTCAAAATCTTTATTCACAATCTAAAGAACTAATAGCAAAAAAGGGCACACCAATCTCTATAAAAACAATCGAAAATGCCAAAAGAAATGGAAAAATTAAAGATTTGTCAATTTTCTCAATGTAATCATATAATACTTGTATCATACAAAAAAAAATGAGCCCCGTTCGCTCATTTTTTCCCAATTCTATTAAATCACACTATTACCCAATTGTTTACTTGCCCACTAGCAGACGATACAGTTATCGTTATAGTCTGAGCATCAGACACACCATTCGTGTAAATT
>CAZAYL010000015.1:0-26475 GCA_964489405.1 uncultured Lachnospiraceae bacterium
AATTGCATTTGTAATTGCGATAATAGTCTTTAAAAGCAAAATGAAAGAAAAATAGTATTTGTTATTAAAATCTAAGATATTAAAAACACCCAACTTTCTTTAAAATAGAGGTTGGGTTTTATTGTCGATTCATAGACAAATTGACATTTTTGTGATACAATTATAAAGCATTTCAAAGATGCAGATTGTATTAAAGCAAACCGATAGTACAGTGTTTGCCGTGCCTATGACCATTAATATATGGTGGAGTGGTGCAAATGATTTTATTTCTTCTAATCTCATACGATACTGACTTAAATGGCATGAACTTTAAAAATAGGGGTGTTGCAGTAGGAACACGATTACAACCTAAAATTCAAAGGTGGTTGCATTTGTATCATTTAGGTTGCCCTAACACAAGAAAGAACGCGCAAAATTAAGCGCGTTCTTTTTGTTCCACATCATTTTATTTTGAACTCTTTTTGGTTGTAATGTGATGCTATTGATAAAATACATTCCCTGTGCAAATAATTAATCCTATTGCAATTAGATACATAAATGATACACACAAAATCGTTGCGACTAAAAATCCCATATTTTTACCAAGAATATATAGAAAATTGCTAATTCGAGAATCTGAAATCGGTTCTATTATTGCTGAAGATAATTTCATACCCAAACTAAAAATGGCAATTTTAACAATGGGGATTATAATTGTAGCAAGAAGTAAAAATAATCCCGTTACTCCAACTGCATTTTTTATAAGAATTGAACTTGACATTATCAAATTAAACCCATCCGACAAATATCCCCCAACAATTGGCACAAAACTTTTGATAGCATATTTTGTAGTTTTGACTGACACTCCATCAAAACTTCCAGCACTTATTCCTTGAATAGTCAAAAAAGTGAGAAATAGTGTCATAACAGTTCCTACTGTCCATTTAAATGCGCTTTTAAAAAAGGAAATAAACTTATTTAATTTTATGGTAGAAGTTAAGTTCCCTACAATAGTGAATATGAAAGCGCAAATAAATAGTGGGAAAACAACGTAGTTAAATATTTGCATAACGCCAGAAACTAATACCGCCACAATTGGTTGAAAAACACTTACAGTAACTACTCCCCCAAGTCCTGCAAGCAATGTCAACATTATTGGGAATATCAACTCCATTTGCGATTGCAAAGACAATAGCAATTCCCTCGTCATATTAGCCAAATTCATTATAGATACTGAAAGAATAACAATAATTACACCAAAGCAAACAAAGTGTACAATATCCGCTACAGATTTATCATTTGTTTTGACACGTAAATTTGACACAAAGGTACTTAATATTGAGATTGCACAAATTGTTGCAAGTAACGGAATAAAATTAAGAACTTCATCAAAAATTACGTTGAACACTTGTCCGATAAGCGTTGTTTCATCATTCGAAAAATCACTTGTCAATAATCTTGTAACTTTTTCAGAAAAACTTGTTGAACCAAAGATTTTTTGTTGTTCGGCGCCCATTTTATCTAGTATTTCTTGAAATCCATTGAAATTAATGCCTTCCAGTTGTTGTCCAATTGTTTCAGTTAATTGTTCTTCTAATGCGTTATCATTTGTTGTTACATCTGACGCAAAAACATTAATAGTACATTTAAAATTAACAAGCAACAAAATTAATATTGATAGCAAAATAAGAATAATTAGCATAGTTTTATTTTGCTTAAAATTGCTCGTTTGACTAAGTCTCATTCCCCTATATGTAAATTTATTTACGTTGTTTTTCATAGCAACCCTGTTATTATATTAATTATTGAAAAGAAAATAGGCATAGCTAGAATTAATATGACAATTTTCCCACCTAACATTATTTTATCTGCTATTGAAGAACTCCCACAATCTGCACACAAACTAGCACTAAATTCAGTTAAGTATCCTACGCCAATTATTTTTAACAAAACGCCAAACAATTCATTGCTAACTCCAGTTTTTGTAATTATTGAATTAAACATTAAAAACACACTGCTAAGAGCATTTATAATCTCAAAGATAATTAATAATGAGCCAGCTAACCCAATAAAAACAGCTATTTCAGGTTTTGTTTGCTTGACAACAAGAACAGCTATTGTTGTTATTATACCGATTGCAATAATTTTGAATATTTCCATATTTATGCCTACAATGAAAATAAAACTTTTACACTTTCAAAAAGTTGACTAATCATATCAATTAGCATAAACAGAACTATAATCACGCCAGCAAGCGTTGCTAATGTTGCAATTTCATCTTTTCCTGCATATTTCAAAACTTGATTAACAATTGCAGTTAATATTCCTATTGCAGCAATCTTAAATATTATTTCTATACCCATTATACACCTCTAGAGTAAACATATTGCAAGTGCAATACCAAACAAGACCCCTAATTTAGTTGAAATTTTGCCAAGATTATTGTATTCCTCCCTACATTTATTTAATACAAATTGTACTTGCTTGCTAAAATTTGTTAATCCAGCAATTTGATTTTCTGAATCACTTTTTCCTAAATAGTTAAATATATTCAATAATAATTGTTTTTCTTCTTTTTTTATCACGACAGTATCAAAATTGCTTTTGTCGTTGACGACTGACATAATAATACTTTTCAAATGTTTAGAATCGTTTGATGTTTTAATATAATTAGTCAATATTGTGTTTATGTCATCTTTATAAAAACATATGTTGTTCATTGCGAAATGTAGTAAATTATCTAAATTTTCATAAAAAGTAATTCTATTTTTATAGTATTTTTGCACCCCCCAACCTATATAACTGGAGCACGCAACAATAAGAATGGATAAAATTATTTTAATCATTTATTCACATACACAAACATTTAAAATTTTTATCATATACTCCTTCAATTGTTCCTGCTCCATTTCTTGAAGATAAAACTACATAACGATTAAAAGATTTATTATGCAATAATTGCTGAAAATCTTTTTTCGTTTGTAAATTTTCGAGATTATCACAATGTGTTGTTGCAATTACTTTTACGCCACAGCCTTGTGCATATAAAATCGCATTTATGTCATCTAAATTAGCTATTTCATCCGTCATAACAACATCTGGGCGCATACTACGAATTCCATTTTCTAAGCCAAATTGTTTTGTGCAATTAGTAATAATATCGCAAAATATTCCTAGTCTATATTGTGGAAAGCCATTGACAACATTTGCAATTTCATTTCTTTCATCTACAATCAAGACATTTTGCATATATTTTTGCGAAATTTGAAATGCTAAATCACGAAGCAATGTTGTTTTCCCTGCTCCAGGTGGAGATAAAATCAATGTATTTGAAATATGTGGTTCAGTTATAAATTCAATGATTTTTAAACTACAATTTTTTACTTCGTGCGGAAGTCTTATATTAATAGAGGAAAAATTTTTAATTGTCTTTATGCTTTCCTTTTCGCTAACACAAGTCCCTGCTAATCCAATTCTAATTCCCCCTTCAATTGTAATAAATCCTTTTTTTATTTCTTCATTATAAGCATATATTGAATTTTCGCACGCATGTGTTATCACAAAATCAAGCATAGATTTATCACAAATTATACTTTTAGAAATTATATCTGTAATTCCATTTTCACCTAAATAATAAATCCCCCCATAATCTACAATAATTGGGGAATCTATTCGCATTCTAATTTCTCTTAATTTACCCAAATTAAGTTTTGCGATAGCTTGTCCTACTACAATAGGTAAATAACACTCAATCATTTTAACCTCATATAATATTTTATTATAGATATGACTTATTTATGATTATTGGAATAAATTTACAACAAAAAAAGGCATTAATTTAATATCAAAGAATTAAATTTTTTGCCTTATTTATAATTTAACGTTATTGTAAATATTTTTTAATTTTATTGCATCTTGAGCCATAATTTCTTTAGATTCGCAAATAATCGTCGTCTTATCCATTTTATATTCTTGCAAAAGTTCTGCAAGCGGTTCAAAAGGGGGGCCAAACTTTCCATTATCCAAAGTTAAATGTTTTATTTCACCTTTTTCGGTAAACTCAATTTGGGAAAAATGTATATGTAATTGTTTCGCTTTTTCCTCCCCAATTTTATCAAACAAATAGTCTAGAATTTTTTGATATTCTTCTTTGCTGTTAAGTTTTCCCTGCATAACACAATTGATGTGTCCAAAATCCAAAGTAGGAATTAATGATTTGTGCATACAGCAAAAATCAATAATTTCTTGATATGTCCCAATTTGCGTAAATCGTCCCATAGTTTCAGGGCAAAGAATAATTCCACTACTAAAAAATCTTTCATCAAATTGTTCCATAAACATATGAAGGTTATAATCTACATTCTTTAGTGCTTCTTCTCTTGGCATTTTCATACAACTTCCAATATGAACAACACATTTTTTGCCCCCAAATTTGATTAATTTTTCCAGTGAATTATTTATATATTCAAATGATTTTTTAACCGAATCTGGGTTTGGATTTGCTAAATTAATAAAGTATGGAGCGTGCACACTGATTTCAACCCCACACTCTTTTGCAATCAAACCATATTCAACAGCAGTTTCATCGCTAAGTGTTATTCCTCTGCCAAATGAATACTCAAATAAATCAAGTCCCAATCCTTTTATCCAAGAAAACGCTTCAGCAGTAGATTTATGTCCTTCTTCATAAAACTTTTTATCATTTCCTGACGGTCCAAATTTTATCATATTATCCTCAAATAAATCTAATAATCAATTTATATTTGCCATCAAATTGTGTAGCAATACCAAAATCAACGTCATTAAACTTTACTAAAAACAATTGATTCTCGCCATTAGATAACAAATTAATATACCCTGTATTGTAAACTTCTTTATATATTATTTCATCGATATTAATCACATTATCGCCTAAAAGTTTGTTAGGCGTTATAACAATATTTTCATTGATACTATCAAAAGTGTGTGAATTTTCAATGGTAAATTCGCCACATTTTGTCCTTGTTAATTTGCTCATTATTGCATAAGTACGCAATTTACACGCTAAATCTCTTGCGATACTTCTAATATAGGTTCCTGCAGAACACTCAATTAAAAATTTGTATACATTGTTTCTAACTTGCTCTAACAACTCCAACTTGTAAATTGTAACATTCTTTGCTTTTAACTCAAAATTTATATTTTCACGAGCCAAATCATAGGCACGTTTCCCATTTATTTTTTTAGCTGAGTATTTTGGGGGAACTTGTGCTATATCGCCACATAATTGTGGTAATACTTGTAAAATTTCTTCACTTGTTGGAATTTTCCCCCCATTAGCAATAATTTGTCCCTCTATATCAAGCGTATCGGTTTCATATCCAAATGTAAATTCTGCAATATATGTTTTTTCCTTTTTTAAATAATAATCAAATAATTTAGTACATTTACCAAGTGTTATAGGTAAAACTCCTTCAGCCATTGGGTCAAGTGTCCCTAAATGTCCAACTTTTTTTTCACCTAACAATTTACCTACTTTTCTGCACGCAGTGTTACTACTAAGACCGCAAGGTTTGTTAAGTATAACTATTCCATTCATAACTATCCTTTTAAATATGTTGGTATTACTCTTAACAATTCGTCTAAAATTTTTTTACGAGTACCATAAATTTGACATCCAGATGCTCTCGAATGCCCACCACCCCCAAATTCTCTAGCAATCATATCAACATCAATGTCAAACTTACTTCTAATACTAACCTTATAAACATTCTCACTAACCTCAGTCGCTAATATCGCAATCTCAACAGGTTCTATTGCTAAAATTTGATTCACAATTATTCCTGTATCATTAATATTTGCACCAATTTTTTGAAGTTCCTGCACAGAAATTGTTGACACTGCAAGGCGATTGTCTATAAAAAATTCAAGGTTATTCAACGCTGTTTTAAGTACCATAATGCCTTTCAAACTAACTGTATTCATATAACGACGATTTATATAATCAAAGTCAATCCCAATTTCAAATAATTTTGCGACCACTATGTGCGAATTTGCAGTTGTATTATTATGCATAAAACCACCAGAATCGCGTATAATGCCAAGATATAATAACTCTGCCATTTTTTTGTCTATTTTAACTCCGATGTTAGAAAAAATATCATACAAGAACTCACATGTACTACAACTTGCTGTATTTAGAAAATTATAAGTTGCATATTCGGAAAATGACGTATGATGGTCAATTACAATGCAGTTTTTAGACTCCTTAACCATTTGTTCATAAATTCCAACTCTTTCAGATTTAGCACAATCTGTAATTATGATTAAATCAATATTTTGCGGTGTATCATATGTAATTAAATCGTTTATATCGAGTTTCCCAAACTCATCACACAACTTTTCTTGAAGATATACTTTTGCATTTTTCCCAATTTGCTGAAGCCAATACGCAACTGCACAAGCTGAACTTATTGCATCACCATCTGGAATTATATGCGTGAAAATAGCGATGCTCTTTGCAGCCGCAACTCTCTCTTTTATAATATTATAATCCATTTTAACTCCTTAATGTAATTAAATTTGGTAACAATCAATTTATCAACCTAAATAATTTTGAAACTATCAAATGTGAAACAATTGAAAAAACTCATTTATTGCCACACCCTTTTAAAAAATTTAATACAACACATCATAAAAGTATTTTTTAGATAAAAAATGTGGAGTGTTCCCAATACATCCCCCAACCACTCCACAAAATATTTATTTAATAGTTTTAAAAATTTCGCTTATTTTGTCTACATAATCAAGCGTTTCATCCAATTTAAAATGCAATTCAGGCATCACTCTAATATCAATTTTTTCTGCAAGTTTTTTGCGAATGAAACCAGTGCATTTACAAATCGTTTGATAACAAACTTTTTTGTCCTTAGAATTGTAAATGCTTAAATAAACTGTACAATGCGATAAGTCGTTAGTAATTCTCGCATCAGTAACAGTTATTATCCCATCAATACGTGGATCCTTGATTTCTTCTCTAAATATTGCAGACAATGCTTTAACAATTTCTTCATTCATTTTATCAATTCTATTACTCATAATTATCTAATAACTTGCTCCATAATATATGCTTCAAATATATCCAAATCTTTGATGTCATTAAATCCGTCAAGTTTCACGCCACATTCATAACCTGCCATAACTTCTTTGACTTCCTGCTTATCCTTTTGGAATGTGGTTATGGTTGTATCAATAATTTGCTCCCCATTTCTCATAACGCGAATATGTGAATTTCGTGTGATTTTACCATCCAAAACATAACATCCAGCAACTGTTCCAATTCTACTAATTTTAAACAACACTCGAACTTCACAATGCCCAATAACTTTTTCAACAAATATAGGCTTTAACATTGATTTGATTTTAGCGTTAACATCATCTAAAATTTGATAAATTACTTTGTAATTTTTTATTTCAACGCCATTTTGTTCTGCTAAAATTTGCGCACTGTTCTCTACTTTGACATTAAAAGCAACAATTACCGCGTTTGATGCGATTGCAACTTCAATGTCATTTTCTGTAACTGCACCAACACCCCCATGAACACAATGGACTTTAACTTCTTCATTTTCGACAGCTGAAAGCATTTGTTGTAATGCTTCAAACGATCCTTGCACATCAGCTTTTATAATGATATTGTAAGGTGTCTTATTTATCATACTTTTCAAGAACTCTTCAGCGGAAATACTTGTCTCAACTTTTTGTTTTGCGAGTTGAACCTTATTTTTTCTGTCTGTAATTACTTGTTTTGCAGTTTTTTCATCTACGGCAATCAATGTGTCGCCCGCATTCGGGACTCTATCTAACCCAAGTACTGAAACTGGGGTTGATGGTCCCGCTTCCTTAATACTTTGTCCTTTATCATTTGTCATTGCTCTAACTCTACCGACAGCCAACCCCGAAACAACTGTATCCCCAATATGCAATGTTCCATTCTTTATTAGTACTGTTGCAACTGGGCCCTTTCCCTTATCAAGTTTTGCCTCAATAATGCTTCCAATTGCGTAGCGTTTAGGATTTGCTCTTAAATCGCTAACTTCACTGACAACTAATACAACTTCAAGTAATTTGTCAAGATTCATATTATTCTTAGCTGAAATAGGAACCATCATTGTATCGCCACCCCATTCTTCGGGTAAAACATTACATTCAGCAAGTTCTTGTTTAATTCTATCAATATTCGCCTCAGGTTTATCAATCTTATTAATTGCAACAACCATCGGAACTTTAGCATTTCTGATATGTTCAATTGCTTCCTTGGTTTGTGGCATAACTCCATCGTCAGCTGCGACAACCAATATCGCAACATCTGTAACACTTGCGCCTCGTGCACGCATTGCAGTAAATGCTTCGTGCCCTGGTGTATCAATAAATGTAATCTTATTCCCGCAATAATCAATCGTATATGCTCCAATATGTTGCGTAATACCCCCTGCTTCACCTGATGTTACATGAGTATTTCTAATTGCATCCAAAAGAGATGTTTTACCATGGTCAACGTGTCCCATAACTGTAACGACTGGAGGACGATTGATAGTTTCGCCAATTTCATCAGCTTGTTGTATTTCTTCCAAAAGTTGTTCGTCTGCAGTTTTCTCAAGTTGTTGTTCAAGTTTAACGCCAAATTCATCTGCAATCAATTCTGCAGTTGTAAAGTCAATGTTTGTATTGATATTAGCCATAATACCTAAAAGCATTAATTTTTTAATAATGTCAGCTACAGTTTGCCCTATTTTCTCGCTAAGTGTTTTGACTGAAACTTCAGCTGTAGATATAATTGCGTGTTCAATTTTAATATAGTTTGGATTTTCACTTGTTTTACCTTTCTTTTTCTTCTTTCCAAAAAATTCTTGGTCATTAAGTGAAGCATCATATTTTGTTACGCGACCTTTCTTTGTATCGTATTTATCGTGAACATCAATTTTCTTTTTAGCTTGCGTACTTTGAAATTTGTTTTTTGATTTTTCAATAACAACATCAGCAAAAGCGACTTTCTTTTCGAGAGGTTTTTTGAAGTTTTGACCTTGTGTTTTATAATTAGGATTGCCCTTATTGTTTTGAAAATCACGTGGCTTATTTGTTGAATAATTTTTATAATTTCCATTTTGGTTTGGTCTTGCATCACGTTTTTCAACTGGCTTGTCAAACACTCGTTTTTGGATATTCTGAGTGCCACCCTTAAAATTATCAAACACTCGTTTGTCAACTTTCATATCTTTCACATTGTCAATCAAAACTTTTGCATTGTTGCCATCCATAGACTTTTCTTTCGATTCATTTTCATTGGAAGCAGAACTTTCCTTTTGCAACTTCTCTTGTTGCTGAGCAAAAAACAATCTTTCCTTTTCTTTTGTTCTCTTCAAAAGATTTTCTAGATTTACTCTTGATTTTCTTAAATCGCAAGAAAGATTGTTGTAAATTTCACTGCTACGCAACCCTGCTAACTTTTTTAAATTATCTAACACTAAAGTGTTCTTTGTTGGTTTTCTATCTTTATCCAATATCAATACCTCTTTAAATTGTATTTTATCACATTAACTTTCTTTTGTCAATTCATCATAAATTCTTTGTGGCACTTCTTGCTTAAAAGCACGATTTAGTACCTTCTTTTTTTGTAATAACAACAAGCAATCTGCCTTATCACAAACATAAACACTTCGTCCAAATAATTTTTGCTTGCCATTTACTATCATAAAAACATTTTCTTTTGTTTTTAACACGCGTATTAACTGTGCTTGCGGATACATTCTTCTGCAAACACAGCACATTCTCAAGGGAATATTCATCTCACACCTTTATTCTTCATCATTTTCAGAGCGATTTTCGTCAATATCCATTTCAGTTTTTTCGTCTATGTCAACAGTGTCATTTTCCATTAATGTATCACTTTCATATTCGTTTTCGATATCATCAAAATCGTCATCATCGGATAAGATAAAGTCATTATCGCACAACTCGGATGCAACACTTGGGGAGAACATTTCTTTTTCTTCATCTTCTTCGGTTTTGACATCAATTTTAAAACCAGTCAACTTTGCTGCAAGTCGTACATTGTGCCCATTTTTGCCAATAGCAAGAGAAAGAATATCTTTGTCAACAATTACTTTTGCACTATGGTTCAATTCATCAATTTCGACACTTTTCACCGTTGCAGGCGAGAGCGCACGTGCTATGTACACAAATGGGTCTTCACTATATTCAATCACGTCAATTTTCTCGCCATTTAATTCGCTAATCAGCGAATTAATTCTTGACCCTTTATTGCCAATGCAAGCACCAACGGGATCAATACTATCGTTACAAGCTCCAACCGCAACTTTTGTTCTAAGTCCTGCTTCTCTTGAAATGCTTTTAATTTCAACTTCCCCATTTTCAATTTCGGGAACTTCAATTTCAAGTAAACGTCTTACATATCCAGGAGATTTTCGTGAAACACATATCTGGGGACCAAAAGGGGTGTCCTTGATTTGCTTTACAAAAACTTTAATCTTGTCTCCAACGTTATATTTCTCTCCTGCAATTTGGTCATAATTGCTCAAAACTGCGTGAATATTAGTCCCCCCAATTTCAACATAAACATTTCTTTCATCTTTTCGATTGATATAACCAGTAACAATTTCGTTTTCTTTTCCATTAATTTCTTGAAGCAATTTTTCTTTCTCAGCTTCGTGAATTCTTTGCATAATAATATGTTTAGCAGTTTGAGCAGCGATTCTACCAAAATCTTCCTTCGGTATAACCTCATTTGTTACAAGGTCGCCAAGTTTATATGTGCTTTTAATTTCCTTAGCTTCTTCAAGCGAAATTTCCTTTTCTGGGTCAACCACTTCTTCCACAATGGTTTTATATGCATAAATCTTTATTGTGTTTTTCTCGGGTATCAATTTAACAAAAGCTGATTTTGCTTCACCAAAATTCTTTTTATATGCTGAAGTTAAAGCTGATTCCAATATCTTAATGAACTCTTCCTTGTTTATTTTTTTCTGTTCCTGAAGGTCATTCAAAGCATTAAAAAAGTCTTTACTAATCATTTTCTCTCTCCTAAAAGTCCAACTTTAATTTTGCGCTAGCAATGGATTTGCGCGGAATTGTCAATTCTTTATCGCCTACTTGCAACGTAATATTTTTATCATCTACATTAATTAAATTACCCTCAAATTCCTTTTCTCCATTCAAAGGTGCAAACAACTTTATTTCAAGCAACTCATTCATTCTATATTGAAATTCCTTAGTTGTTTTTAATTGTCTAGATAACCCAAATGAAGAAACACTCAAATTAAACGGTTCTCCATTTGAAATATCAATTTCATCAATTCTAGGGTCAATTGCGTTATGCACTCTTTCACAATCATCAATAGTAATTCCCCCCTCGTCTTTTGTAATAAACACTGTGAGCGTCATTCCGTCTTGAGTTTTTGCATACTCTATTTCGAGTAAATCACAACCACAAGCTTTAACAATTGGAACAAGTGTTTGCTCAACAAGTTCGATATTTTTTGACATTTGTTCTCCTTTATGAAATTGAGAGTGGCACAAACCACTCTCAATTTCACATCATAACATTTGAATTATACCATATACTTATGCTTTTGTCAAGTATTTTATTCATTATTTCCGTCTTCATCCAACAATTTGTAGTAAGCATCAAATACTGCATCAATGATGGCATCATCTTCAACAACCGATAAAACATCGTCTGACTCTTCATCGGCATCCAAAAGGAATACAATTGCTTCATCTTCAGCAACCCCTTCCATTTCCTTCACAGGCTTCAAAATTGCATAAACCTCATCTTCATAAGGGATAATGGCAATTTGTTCGAACTCAACTTCCTTATCATTTTCATCAAAAAGAACTATTGTTCCAAGGTCGTTTTCATCCAATAATCTTTCAATCGCATTTTTTTCCATAATAAACTCCTATAAACTTTTTTTGTCTAAATAACTTTGTAGAATAAATGTGGCTGCAATTTTGTCGATGACTTGCTTTCTCCCTTGGCGTGATACATTGGCATCAATCAGCATTTTCTCCGCACTAACAGTAGTCAATCTTTCATCTTGAAACACAATCTGTTGATTACAATGTTTTTTCAAGTTTTCAACAAAATCATATGTTTCTTGGCACTTTTTGCCCTGCGTTCCATCCATATTTAACGGCAATCCAAACACTATCGTGTCGACATCATTATCATTTGCGATTTTCGCTAAATGTTTTAAATCTTCGTTTAAATCTTTCCGCTTATATGTTTCAAGAGCATAGGCAAAAATATTTAATGCATCAGAAAGTGCAATACCAATACGAACTTGTCCTAAATCAACGCCCATTTTTTTCATTCTTTGCCTGCCACCAATTAAATTATATCACACTTTAACAAAAAAACAAAACATTTTAGTTAAAAATACTTTGATTAATGTTATTATTGGTCAAATATTTTCATTTATACTACAAATTTTCATAATTTTTATTTTTCATTAACCATTTTTATAATATCATCCACAATTCCATCAAGCGTCTCGGGTAAAGAGTCAGCATATTCAAAATCAACATCATATTTATTTAATAATGAAAGCAGTGTATCGCCTACCTTATCCGCTTCTTCTTTTGTTTGATAACGTCCATTTAAATCATACTCAACAACTCTTTTGAGATAATAATTTACATTTTTGAACCCTTTTGATGCTGTAGAAACAAAATTGTTAAATTCTTCCTTTGCACAGTTAAGCCCATTATAATAAATGCTAACAAAAACTGGTGAATCGGTAATTATGACATCCACTTTATCTAAAAGACGGCTGATTCTATAATATTGATTGCCCAAAATATACACCTGATTTCCAAAAGCTGTCATATTTTGCTCAAAATAAAGTTCCTTGGCAAACTCTGGCGCCATCTCACAATTAATACCACACATCTTTAATTTGGCAAAAATATACGCCATAGCTGTAGATTTCCCCGACCCTGGTGCACCAAATAAATTAATCACTATATTTTTTTTCATAAACTTTCCTTTACTTTTCTAATAATATTATAAAATTTACAAATACTATACAGAAGCAAAAAGCTTCAAATATAGGAGGCAACATGAAAGAAGGTTTAGTACTAGGAATGATGGTCGGTATAGTTTTTGGCGCATTTCTTGCACAAACTTGCGAACCTGTTCAAAAGGCTGTTCAAAAAGGCAAACAGGAATTCAAAAAACAAGTTCAGAAACTTTAATCTACCACAAAGGCACAATCATATGTGCTTTTTTTTTATTAATCATTCTATTTTTGACTTATCAATTTATTTAAAACATAGTTGTCTAAATATTCTTGCAAAAACGGATACTTATTAGTTGGATTTTTGTCATTATATCCCAAATCAAATCTAAGTAAATACCTATCAAAATCGCCATTAAATCCACTCTCAAACAAGTTGAGCAACTTCTCTTTGTCGTTTTCTTTCTCAACGATATGCAACAACACAACATCGCCACGTTTTACGTGTTCTAAAAATGCCATCATTGCTTGATTATTGTTGAGCCAATCTTTTTGTCCAAATATTGCTTGTGTTAAATCTTCGGAAAAGATATCTTTTTTAGCGACTGCGATGATATTAGCGTCAGTATTAATCAATTGAAGTCCAAAAATTCCTTTCTTTCTTTTCTTATAAGTAAAGGCAATCGCTAATATCTCCCATTCATAACTTGTTTTTTGCGACATCAGTGTGCAAATATCATTAGTAAATTTTTGTATATCAATTAACCCTCCGACAAAAAGTGTATCTTGATATTTCGACATTTTAGAATTAATATCCGCTATTTCGCTATTCAATGAATCATAATACTGTCTATAACGCTCTTTTGTTTTCTCACTGAACGCTTTTATTTCCTCATACTCTTGTTGTTGCAAATTTCTTTTTTCTTTTAATTTAGCAAACATATCTTGACGTTCCTTATAAAGAATATCAAAAATCTCATTATAGTCCGCCATCTCGACCTCCAAATTTGCAATTAATAATCAAGTTCAATATGTCCATAGTTGTTGTCGTGTCTACGGTATACAACATTCACTTTCCCCGTTTCTGCATTTAAAAAAACATAAAAATCGTGATCGGTAAGTTCAAGATTTGAAATCGCATCCTCCACTGTTGTAGGGTCAAGTTCAAATTTTTTGACTCTCGAAACTTTGCTTTCGACAACTTTAGGTTCATCGGCCAAAAATTCAAATTCAGAACTTTCAAAAGATGTGTCCTTGAATTTATCTTTCAACTTATCTTTATTCTTATAGACTTGTCTTTCTATTTTTGAAAGTGCAGTATCTATATTCACATACATATTGTCGCTTGCAACTTCACTTCTAAAGAAAGTGTTCTTATCCTTAATGGATATCTCCATTTTATACAAGCCATTTTCAAACTTGCAATAGACTTGAGTACGAGCAACATCGCTAAAATATCTATCTAATTTTTCTGCTTTCTTTGTAATAATTGTTTTTAGTTTTTCACTAACATTATAATTTTTTGATAAAATTTCTATTTGCATTTTTCACCTCATTAAAAACTATCATAGTTTATCAAAATAAACATTAATTAGCAAGCAAAATGCCACTAATATTTGATTTTTGTACTTATTTTTTTGATTTTTTCTTTAATTTTAACAAAGAATCATTGCATTTTTGGATGATTTCATCAACATTTATCCCGTTAAAGTAACCATTCTCATACAAAATCTCCCCATTAACCATTGTCATCTTAACATTTCGAGTGTCGCATGAATACACAACATTTGAAATCGCATTTGTATCATAGATAGGTTGCATATTTATTTCTTTTGTATCAATTCTCACAAGGTCTGCTTTGTAACCCTCTTTGATAAGCCCTATATTATTTAGAGCACACGCCTTAGCTCCATTTATTGTTGCCATTTTTAGTGCTTGATTTGCTGGCACAATCCGTGGATCTTTATAATTTCCCTTTTGCAAAATAGAGGCAAGATATAGCTCTCTAAACATATTGATAGCGTTATTTGAAGCCACACCATCAGTCCCAAGACAAACATTGACCCCATTTGTTAAATAACTATATATAGGAGCAATTCCGCTACCAAGCTTTAAATTGCTTGCTGGACAATGAGCAATTGAAACATCGTGTTGACGCAATATCGTATAGTCATCCTTATCAATGTGAACTCCATGCGCAATCAAACATGGACGTTCAAAAAATCCAATATCTTCCAACAGTTGAACTGGTGTTTTGTTTTTTTTTGCAAAACACTCTCCCACTTCAGTTAGTGTTTCAGCCAAATGAATATGTAATGGCAATTTAAAGTCGTTTGCAAAAATAACCGTATCTTCAAGTTGTTTTTCATCTAAAGTATAAATTGAATGAGCATAACCTATATAAGTAACTCGTTCGTTTGAATATTTTGTCATTAATTTATTTAACGTATCAGTTAAATAGTCTTTACGACTTTGTCCAATCGCACTTCCCGCATCCACTCCACAAACCAATCGTGTTCCAACATCAATATTCGCTTTTACAATTGCATCACTAAAGAAGTAACAATCTAGATTCGTTGTTATGCCAGATTGCAGTCCTTCAAGTAATCCTAAAATTGTTCCATAATACACATCTTCATATGTCAACCCTTTTTCTATTACAAACATATTGTCATAGAGCCATTCTTCAAGAGACACATCATCTTTTAACCCCCGAAATAAGGTCATTGCATTATGTGCGTGTGCATTAATAAACCCAGGAATCAAAATATCTCCATTAAAATCAATTTCACGTTCAGCGTTAAAAGAATGGCAAAATAAATTATTGTCATCCCCAATAAATGTTATAATTCCATTCTCAATACAAATTGTTTGCCCACAATCAATCGTATTTTCATCAAGATTTAATAAAGTTGCATTTTTAATCCTTATATTCATAAAAACTCCATTATATGGGAAAGTATACTATTTAGTATTTATTATTTTATCTGCAATATACAACCCGTGTGCTGCCGCGTGACTAAGACTACGCGTAAAGCCCCCACCATCTCCAATCGCATAAATTCTATTGCATCCATTTATTTCAAAATCATTTGTTTCAGGGCGTGTTGCATAGTACTTACATTCAATACCATAGAGCAAAGTATCCATATTTGCGGTTCCTGGCGCAATCTTGTCGAGTGCGTAAATGGTTTCAACAATATTATCAAGTTGTCTTTTAGGCATACATAGTGCAAGATCACCCGGGACAGCTTCAAGCGTTGGAATTGTTGTAGATTCTTTTAACCTTTCGGGTGTTGTTCTACGTCCTTTCACTAAATCGCCAAACCTTTGAACAAGTACACTTCCTCCGCTTATTTTATTTGCAAGCGAAGCAACATATCTAGCATATTCAATTGGCTCCTTAAATGGTTGAGTGAATGTACTTGTTGACAAAAGTGCAAAATTACTATTTTTTGTCTTCTTATCTTCCTGAGCATAACTATGCCCATTAATTGTTAGAACGCTATCTGTGTTTTCCATCACAACATATCCACGTTCGTTAAAACAAAACATCCTAACAACATCTCCGTATGTTTTTGTTCTATACCAAATTTTTGATTCGTAAATTTGCTTACTAAATTTTTCCCAAATAATTGACGGCAATTCAACGCGGACCCCAATATCAACCTGATTATTGTTGCATTCTACATTGTTTTTATCGCACCAACTTCTAAAGTCTTGACTACCTGCGCGTCCAACCGCAAAAACAATATGCTTGCCTATCACTGAAACTTCAGTATTTTGATAATTAAACAAAACTGTATTTGTATTTTTATCGACATCAAATACTTTTGCACGTGTCAAAATTGTTATTTTTGTCTTTAAATATTCAACCAATTTTAACATCGTATAGTAGTTATTATCTGTTCCCAAATGCTTTAATTCTGCTTGCTTTAAATGCAAATCATACTGCAAACACTCGCGTTTGAGTTCGTCATTAGGATGAAAAACCTTAGTCGTTGCGCCAAATTCGACCAAAACATCATCCGCCTGCTTTATATATGATAGAACTGTTTCTTGTGGAAGAAAGTCAGTTAACCACCCACCATATTCAGTCCCAATGATATACTTTCCATCGCTAAATGCACCTGCACCTGCCATTCCACTCATAATAGCACAATTTGCACACTTAAAACACCCCCCCTTGCCTTTATTGATTGTTATTAAAGGACATTTTCTATCTGCCAAGTCATTGCCTTTTTCCAAAAGCAAAATCTTTAACTTGTCATTTGCTTTGCTTAACCTATATGCAGTCATTATTCCCCCAATTCCACCCCCGATTATAACAACATCATATTTTTCTAAAATACCGTTCATATTAACTCCTTTATTTTAGTATATTTAATAAATTATGAATTGAATTTATAAATTGAACTAATTTTGTCTCCACTCTTATTTGCTGACAAACTTCTACCTTTCCCTTGCTTTTTATCAGGGAAAAATTCTTTAAAGTCGCGTTTTATAAAGTTGTCATTCCCACTAAATTTCACAACATATATTGGTGTCAAATTCGTTACATCAGCAAAAATAATTTCATCGTTTTCGAGTATTGCAAAAACCTTTGAACCTTTCCGCCCTTTCTTGGACAATTCAATATTGCCAAGGTTGAAACGTTTACCAAACCCTTTCTTTGTCGCCAAAACAAGCTCTCCAATCATAGGAATGCTTGACGCATAAACAACACCATCATTTTCACTTAGAGTGATGGCCTTAACCCCAAGACTAACTCTGCCTATTAAAGAGATTTCACTAAAATCGCAGTTTAGTGCAAGCCCTTGTTTTGTAATCATCAAAAGAGTTTCTCCTTTAATCACCTTGCACACATTAACAACCGAATCCCCTTCCCTTAACTTCATCGCTACATATAATTGCTTTGAAAGGGAATACTCAGAAAGTTTAGTTCGTTTTGCCATTCCTTGTTTTGTAACAAATAGCAATTCGTCATCGCTCTTGTCATCAATTTCAAACATAGAAACAAATTTTTCGTCAACATCAAGTTCTTTGCAAACGGAACGCAAACTTGTCCCTTTATCGCGCCACTTTACTTCCTTTAAATCTTCGACGTTAATTTTGACAGCATTACCCTTGTTAGTAAATGCCACAAGAGCCTTATCTGTTGTTGTTTTTAAAATATTATAGTTGAGTTCACTTTCTGTAATTTGTGGCGTATATTCCTTGATTGTTGTTTCAAAATGTTTTGGTTGCATTCTCTTAATTGTGCCATTTTGAGTCAAAGAAACATACGTATCTTCAACGACCTTGTTTGCCTCAAGAATGCTATCAACGTCAATTTCGTTAAACGCTTTTACAATTTTCGTCATTCGTGGCATATTATGTCGACGTTTAATTTCAAGCATTTCTTCTTTTATTGTTTCAAGTTGGAGTTTCTTTGAATTGAGAATAGCAGTCAATTTTTGAATTAAAGTTCTCAGCTCTGTCATTTCTTGTTCAATCTTATACACTTCAAGGCTTGTTAGTCGTGCAAGTCTCATATCCAATATTGCTTGCGCTTGCTTATCTGAAAGTAAAAATCTCTCACGTAAGCGTTCCTTGGCTTCCGTCGTTGATTTACTAGTCTTTATAATTTGAACAACTTCATCAATATTAACAATCGCAATATGCAATCCCTCTAATATGTGAAGACGCTCTTTTGCATTATTTAAGTCAAATCTTGTTCGACGAATAATAATTTCTATTTGATAATTGAGATAATACTTCAAAATTTGCATCAAACTTAATTGTTTTGGTTTACCGTCGGCAATTGCAACCATATTAATACCAAAACTTGACTGCAAATCGCTATATTTAAACAATAAATTCAATATGTCATTAGGGTTATACCCCGCTTTAACTGTAATAACTGCACGCATCCCTTTTCTATCTGATTCATCTTTGATGTCTTGTATCCCCAAAAGAACACCTTTTTTATCTTCGCGAATATCCGCAATTTTTGCAAGCAATGTTGCTTTGTTCTTTTGGTAAGGTATTTCGCTAATAACAATATTTGTTTTACCAGCGCCAGCATCTTCGAAAGCGGTTTTTGCTCTAACAAGAATTTTGCCACGCCCAGTTTCGTATGCTTGATAAAGTTCATCTGTCGAAATAATCCCCCCTGTTGGGAAATCGGGCCCTTTGATAATCTTCATCATCTCTTTAAGCGTAATGCTTGGGTGTTCAATTAAAGCGACAACACCATCAATGACTTCATTTAGATTATGTGGTGGAATATTGGTTGCAAGTCCAACTGCAATACCCATTGCTCCATTGACCAATAAATTGGGGAATCTTCCTGGTAATGTGTCTGGTTCTTTCAGTGAGTCATCAAAGTTAAAACTCCAATTGACTGTGTCTTTCTCTATATCGCGCAAAAGGTCTAGTGCAAGAGGGGCAAGTTTTGCCTCGGTGTATCTCATTGCTGCCGCGCTATCGCCGTCAATAGAACCAAAATTTCCGTGTCCTTGGACGAGAACACCACGCATATTGTATGGTTGTGCCATACGCACCATAGCGTCGTACACTGATGTATCCCCATGTGGATGATATTTACCCAAACAGTCACCAACTACTTTAGCACATTTGCGATATGGCTTGTCGGGTGTCAATCCTTGTTCAATCATAGTATAAAGTATTCTTCTTTGGACGGGCTTTAGTCCGTCTTCAACTCTTGGCAATGCCCTATCTAGCAAAACAAATTCACTATATGGAATCATTGAGTTGTGCAAAACTTCATCAATTGACTGTATTTGATATCCGCTATGCCCGTCATCATTTTTTTTCGCCTTTTTGTTCTCGGTATTTTCGTAATCCATTCTACTACTCATTTGCTCCTTTACGTTTTCTACTTCAATTTTTCTCACTGACTGCGAGTCGCACATTTCCATTAAAATATTTTTATCTTCAAAATTTTCTTTGATATACCTATTTTTTTCATATTCATCATTTGAAATTTCTTTAATATTTTCTTGATTTGATATTTTATTACTATTTTCACTTTCGCATTTTTTTGTATTAATAGAACTTAAATAATCTTGTTCAAAAATGCTGTACTGCCCTTCGCATGGTTCATTGTCTATTCCGAGTTCTTCATTAGGTTCTTCCCTTGTAGGAAGTTCAAAAATAGACATTTGTCCATCTATTGGGTCATTTCTTAACTCATCATCGTTCTCGTCGTCGTCAAACAAGTTCGTCTTTCTCCTTTGCTTTTAGATTGTATTGCACAATATGCTCAATTAAATTTTAGATATTAAAAATAGTAATAATAAAATTAATTTTTGATATATTTAAATAAAAACATACAAATAGTAGAACATTATTTGTTTTTTATTTTTTCAAATTCGTCTGGTTGCTTATTAAAGTTTGCAAATTCAGATATATATTGCTTTCTCGAATCAATATCATCTCCCATAAGCGTTGTAATCATTTTTTCTGCTTCCGCAACATCTTCAATAGTAACTCTAATCATTGTGCGATTCTTTGGCTCCATAGTAGTCTCCCAAAGTTGTTCCGGATTCATTTCCCCAAGACCTTTATATCTTTGCACATCGTACCCTTTGCCAAAACTATTTGCTATTTCTCTAAGTTCGCTATCACTATAGGCGTATCTTACTTCATTCTTTTTTGCAATTTTATACAATGGTGGAACACCTATATACACGTGTCCATCAATCACAAGTTGTCTCATATAGCGGTAGAAAAATGTCAACAGTATTGCCCTTATATGTGCGCCATCTTGGTCTGCATCAGAAAGTATAATAACTTTGTCATATTTTAAATCTTTGACATTGAAGTCATCTCCAATTCCTGCACCTAATGCAGTAATTATCATCCTTATTTCTTCATTTTGCAAGACTTGCTCAAGACGTTTCTTTTCAACATTTAAAGGTTTGCCACGCAATGGCAAAATTGCTTGAAATGAACGGTCACGCCCTTGTTTAGCACTACCACCAGCACTATCACCTTCAACTATAAACAATTCATTAATCTTTGCATTTCTTCCACTACAAGAAGAAAGTTTACCAATCAATGCAGTTGCTTCAAGACTATTCTTTGCACGTGTGAGTTCTTTTGCCTTTTTACTAGCAATCCTTGCGTGAGCAGCGACTTTCCCTTTATTAATGACCGCTTCAAGCGTTTTTTTGGTATCTGCCTTTTCCATTATTGCAAGCAAGTGAGTATAAACAAGATTTTCTACTTCAGTTTTTGCTTCAGGATTGCCAAGTTTTGTTTTAGTTTGACCTTCAAATTGCACATTTTTCATTTTGACTGACAAAACTGCGGTCAGTCCCTCGCGGTAATCTTCGCCCATAAGGTTAGCTTCTTTATCTTTCAAGAACCCTGCCTCACGTCCTGCATCATTCAAAACACGCGTAAGGGCGGTTCTAAATCCTGTTTCGTGCGTTCCGCCTTCCGATGTCGAAATGTTATTTACATAACTAAAAATATTTTCAACATATGTGTCTGTGTGTTGCAATGCACACTCAATCTTTATTTTGTCAGATTGTGCTTCAAAATATATAGGAGAACTATAAAGTGCATTCTTCCCTTCATTGAGATACTTTACAAAATCTTTTATTCCATTATCAAATTTATATGTCTTACTTAAATATGTCCCGTTTTCATTTTTAACATTTTCGTCAATTAATTCAATTGTAGCACCCTTATTTAAATATGCGTACTCCTTAAGACGTTTTGCAATCATATCAAAATTAAAGTTGATTGATTCAAAAATTCGTGCGTCGGGCTTAAATTTAACAAATGTGCCTGTGCCATTTGTCGCCCCTAAGCAACGCAATGGACTTTTGACAGTTCCGCCAAGAATTTTACCTTTTTCATTAGGAACGGAGTTAAAAACAATTTTATATTTCTTGCCATTTTTGCAAGTGATAACTTCAAGCCATTCACTGAGTGCATTTGTAACCGACGCGCCAACTCCGTGCAAACCACCCGAAAAATTGTAATTGTCATTGTTGAATTTACCCCCTGCGTGCAACTGTGTAAAAACCACTTCAACGCCAGAAATCCCCAATTGTGGGTGTTTGTCAACAGGTATACCGCGCCCATTGTCTTGAACAGAAATTGAACCGTCCTTGTACATCTTGACAACAATTTTATCCCCATAACCATTGGCAATTTCGTCTATGGAGTTATCAACAATTTCCCAAATCAAGTGGTGGAGTCCCTTTGAACTCGTCGTCCCAATATACATTCCTGGGCGCAAGCGAACTGCTTCTAGTCCCTCCAAAACCACAATATCTTTTGAATTATACTCTTTCAAGTTCTACCTCCAAGCACACAATATATTTGATTATATCACAATTTTTGTATTTTACAAACTATTTTTTGCTATATTTACTTGACTTTTCATTGGCTTTTCATCGACTTTGCATTTTTGGGTTTTTACTCATAGAAACAACAAAAGTGTTAATCCTATTAATTCTCAAAGTAAATTCACTTTTGGGGCTCGATGATTTAATTTGCGTTGAGAAAATTTTAACAATTTATTAAAATAAATTTTGCCACACAATTTGATGTAAACAAAATTTTCAATATAATATTAGAATTATTATTGCACAAAAAAAGCGTACCAAAGATTTTTTTTGACACGCTTAAATTTATTGTTATATTTATTTTATAGTATCCGCAAGCGTTGCATTTGTACGCTTGTGTGCTTTGATTGCTTTGATAATTTGTGGAAGAAGTTTTTCAGCAGACATATCAAAGTCATTGATGACGTCGCTTGCTTTCCCACTCTCTCCAAAAGTGCTCAAATTGAAAACTTTATCATTTTCGTCCAAAAATTGATTGTAGACATCGTCGTTTGAAAATTCGACAAAAATTTTGACTGCATCGGAGGATAATACCTTGTTTTGGTATTTTTTTGTTTGTTCTTTAAAAATCTCAACACAAGGCATTGACACGACGCGCGCAGAATAACCTTTTTGAAAAAGCAAATCGCGAAGTTCAGTGCAAAGTGCAACCTCACTACCACTTGCGACAAGAGTTATATCAAGTCTTGCAAGAGGTTCTTTTAATAAAATATATCCACCTCTCATTGCAAGTTCAACATCGCTATTTTGACATTTTATCACTTGTCTTGAGAGAATCATAATGGTAGGTTTATTTTGATTATTTAAATATGTTGCAAATGCCGAAACTGTTTCGCGCGTATCACACGGGCGGAACACAATTGTGTTCGGTATTGCGCGCAACATAGAGAGTTGCTCAATTGGTTGGTGTGTTACGCCATCTTCTCCAACTGCAATGCTGTCGTGAGTGAAAATATACAAAACATCAAGTCCCATAATCGCGGACATTCGTAAGCTTGGTTTGAGATAGTCAGAAAAAACTAAAAATGTTGAGCAAAATGCTTTATACGCACCATATAATTGAATTCCGTTGCAGATAGATGCCATTGCGTGTTCACGTATACCAAAATGAATATTGCGTCCGTCAATATCAGCACTAAAATATGGCTCATTGTCAAAATACGCCTTTGTAGATGGCGCAAGGTCAGCACTGCCTCCTATAAGATTCTTCACATCATCTTTAAGAAAATTGAGAATTTTACCTGCAGACTCACGTGTGCTGAGATCATAAAACCAATTTTGGTCGAATAATTTAGTTTGAAGTGACGTAACGTCAATCGGGGCAAAAATTTCATTTGAAAGGAAACTTTTTAATTTTTTGGAATTTTCCATATAATATGCTTTTCTACGTTTTGCGCTTTCGGCAACAAGCGCCTTTGTAGATTTAGAGAATTTCCAATCTCGCATATCAACATTCAATTTTGCGCGCAAATACTCAAGTCCTTGCTCATTAAGTGCGCTTCCGTGAATTTTTGGGGTGTCCTCAAGTTCGCAACCATAGCCAAGCTTTGTCCTGCAAATGATAAGACTTGGTTTCTCGTCTTGTTCCTTTGCTCGCGCGATTGCCTGACTTATAGCGATACTATCATTCCCATCGTCGACTTCGATGACAAAAAAGCCCTGCGATTCGAATCTTTGTCGCAAATCATCGCCAAGAGCGAGTTCCGCGCGTCCCTCAATCGTCATATTATTGCTATCAAGCAATACAATCAAGTTGCTTAGTTTCCAAAGACCCGCAAGTGAACACGCTTCGTAACTGATTCCTTCGGATATGTCGCCTTCGCCGACCAAAACATAAGTATAGTGCTTATAGAATCCGTCGCTAACTTGCGTTGATAGTGTGTGTAATTTCTTTTCGCAAAGCGCCATACCAACGGCATTGGCAATACCTTGTCCGAGCGGTCCTGTCGTAACTTCGACGCCTGACGCGCCATAATCGGGATGTCCCGCACATTTACTATGTAATTGCCTAAAACTCTCAAGGTCATCAACAGTATAGTCGTACCCAAACAAGTGTAGCATTGCGTACAAAAGCGCACTACCGTGCCCTGCACTCAAAACAAAACGGTCTCGCATTAGCCATTTCTCGTCTTTTGGATTAAAGTTCATATGGTCATTAAATACTGCAAACATAATGGGTGCACTACTTAATACAATGCCCGTGTGCCCTGATTTTGCTTGTGCAATCTCCATTGCTCCAAGTACTCGCAATTCATTTATCGCAACTGCTCTTTCTATCATAGTGATTCTCCTAATATTTAGTATTTTACCAAATTCCTATAAAATAATCAAACACTTTAAAGACATAATGCAAAGTTTCTTTATGATTTTTATGCGTTACAAAAAAAGTGCATAACAAATTTGTTACACACTTTCAAAATGCTTTTACCGCGTTCTGCTTACTGGATACAGTTATATCATACAATCACGCAATTTTTCCATAACCCCCCACCACTCAATTCAAATGTCAACTTAATCGATGTATTTGAGCCCACGGAAATTTCGTAGTACGAAAAATTTGTTGCTTCAATTTCGGTGCCGTCCTTTAGGACAGTCAAACGGCTTCCAAACGGACGCGTCGCAATGATTTTATAAATGGTGTTGGCCTGAAAGTCTATTTCAGCTAAAATTTGACCGGAAATACAACTAAGTTCAGCCACCCTGTCACCGAGCCCATCCAAAATGGTTAAAACTAGCAAACTGTTTGGAGCAGTGTTTATAAGCTTCACGGTGCTTTTTTCTTTTAACGAATCCTTGTCGTAGTAGTCAGCATTTTTCAACGCACCAACATCCAAGTGGAGCGCAGGCCGCACCCCACCGCCACCCCATTCGGTATAATTATCATTCCCATCCCAACCCACTATACAGGCCAGTTTGTAATTCTGCCGATTGTCTGTGCTATTATCTGTTCCCACCCCCGAGCGTAACCATGCAGTTATCTGTTCCCCTTCCGTATTCAAATCTGTGGCGTAACTGCCCGTCGCCCTATCAAAACCATTCATTTCCCACAGTCCGGACCGGCCGTCATTTACCCCGTCCGTACCACCTGTCTCCGAGTTTACCAACGTTTTATCGTATATCTTATTCCAGCTCACGTTGCTTGTATCCCCATCCGTGGTACTATCCTTGCATATCGTTTCATAATTGCTCGGCGCCCACAACTTGTCGTCCTTTGGATTTGTCGTTGTATCCTCTACGTGATCGCTCGTCCACTGCGAATGCAACGTACTGGCCGTATCCATCCCATTGTTTATCGCGAAAGTTCCTGTTGAGGTTCCGCTTATTCGACTCACACCTATTGTAAAGAGGGAGCTGTTCGCATCCGATCCTGTTTGGTAGGTACTACTTTGCCATTGACCCGGCAAGGTGTCTGGCGTGCGCACGTAAGTATCAAGTGCCGAATATTCTGATTTTAGGGTTGTATATGTATTAATTAAATTTGCACGCAATGGACTTAACTTATAATAACCCATCATGTAAGCTTTGTTACTGTACGCGCTATTCGTGTACGGACGCAATGCATAAAGTGTCAAAGTGTCGTTATTAGTACGTGTCGTGCGGTAAACTGCCTGCCAGTATTGCTCAGAAAGAGTATTAACCGAATTTTCGGTGGTATCTGTTGTTTCAAACAATTTTACGAGTATTTGTGCATTACCTTTACGGTTGGAGTCCCAGTTATTCTGTGCGTTACCTGTTGGATCGTACGCACCAAAACTTTTTGCGGAATAGTAAGTTATATTATTCGTTGTATCAGTACTACTTGGCGTTTCACATGAGTCAATCATATCAATTAAATCTGTAAAAACTTTTTTACTGATTGTGCCGTCAGTTTTAAAAAGGGCGGGGATTGTGTCAGTATTTAGCAAAGTTCCGTCTAATTCTTTTATTGATGAGCCGTTCACAGCCCCTTCTGCAC
Source organism: uncultured Lachnospiraceae bacterium (assembly GCA_964489405.1). Classification (GTDB taxonomy): domain Bacteria; phylum Bacillota; class Clostridia; order Christensenellales; family UBA1242; genus CAKVOD01. The sequence continues at coordinate 26,319 of CAZAYL010000015.1, forward strand.
CGCGATAGGAGTCCCCAGCAATATAAGCGGGGGCATTTATATAGAATGTGTTTAATTTTATTGTCGTTGTCGTTGCGGACAAATTGTAGCGTGTTGCGTATTGTGCTAGTGGACATATTGCGAATACGGCGGACACGCAAAACGCCAAAAGCCACAG
>CAZAYL010000016.1:0-24440 GCA_964489405.1 uncultured Lachnospiraceae bacterium
CTTTGATAATGATATTTTATTTAAATAACGTCCTTATTATTGTGGTAAGGTACTCTCCCTATCGTCATTGCGAGCAAAGCGTCGCAATCTCCCGGAAGGGGTCACGGTTGGTTATGGGCGAATATGTACTTTGACCGCGCCAGCAAATAATCAATAACGTCCTTATTTTCGTGGTAAGGTACTTTCCTTATCGTCATTGCGAGGCAGTCAATGGAGTATTGTGCCAACAAGTTTGCTTATCGCACTATGTAATACATTAGGTACGTCTGCTTATACAGACACGCCCATACCTTGACAACGTCGGTGCCAGACGGCACAGGTGCAGGTGTGAGTTGGTGCGGATATGTTGTTGTGAGATGGCAAACAAACCTGCAGTCAAGGCGAGCCTTGCCCGGAAGGGGACGCGGTTGGTTATGGGCGAATATGTACTTTGACCGCGCCAGCAAATAATCAATAACGTCCTTATTTTCATCGTAAGGTACTCTATCTATCGTCATTGCGAGCGAAGCGTCGGTGCCAGACGGCACAGGTGCAGGTGTGGGTTGGTGCGAGTATGTTGTTGTGAGACGGCAACCAAACCTGCAGTCAAGGCGAGCCTTGCCCGGAAGGGCAACCCGCTTCATTATGGCGTACCCACACTCATTGACCGCGCTAGCCACCAACAGCAGTGCGCTTTCGCACCCGCGCTAGCAATAAAAAAAGTACATAGTGGATTTTAACTATGTACCTTTTTCTTTGTATGGCTTGCGATAATAGTTGTTTTTTTAAGGTATATGTGATATAATTGACAAAATACACATTGTTTGTCGATGCTGATGAGAAAATTAGGGGAATACAAATGTTTTACAATATACTAATTATTGTAGCGGTTGTGCTTGCCACAATTATACCGCTTGTTATTTTTAAAAAGAAAATTGGCGAAGAAAAATTTCGAGTGATTGTCAAAATTCTTTCAGTAGTTTTGTTTTGCTTGGCGTTCATACGAATGTACCTAAATGATAGCTTTATTTGGGTCATTAATGGCGGGATTTACGACCAAAAATATTTCCACACGACGGATGTTTTACAAAGTTTGCTCCGTTGGGGAATGTTGTTTGCCTTTGTCGTGTACCCAAGCGCAACTTTTTTTAAGACAAAAACGCTCAAAAATTTTGCGATGTACTTTTGTTTGCCCGTCGCAATAGTCGCACTTTGCTTTTATGATGTATTTCTCAATTACTTCACAACGCCGTCGGGCAGAGCAATTTGGCTTGGTGCGCCGTTCCGTCACATTGAGTTTTCGCTCGAACTTGTGTTGCTGATACTTGTTCCACTCATTATGCGCTTTTGCATCGGCGAAAAATTCGATGTCAAGAACAAGAAAGAATGGATAAATTTCTTTGTTTGTTTACCGCTTGGCTTGCTCGTAACCGTCCCCGTAACGCTTCCGCAGTCGTTATTTGGCTTCACGTCAATGTTTATGATACCTTTCTCGGTGCAAAACTTTGTGTGGATAGGCGTCATTTTGGTTATGCTTGCGGGAATTTACTTTGCGTTCCGCTTCAAAGACTATGAAACGCGCAGAATGATTTGCACATTTTTAGCGCTGTTCTTATTCTTGCATTACAACTCAATATATTTGATGGATTTCAAGATGAGTAGACTTCCGTTCCAACTCTGCAATCTTGGCTCATATTTAGTGTTGATTGCGTTACTTATCAACAAGCAAGGGTTCTTTAACTTTGTGTTGCTTGCCAATGTCCCAGGCGCAATGATTGCGTATTGCGTGCCAGACATCAGCGAGGGAATGTTGTCATTTTGGAACATCCACTTCTATATTGAGCACACGTGGGTATTCATCGTACCACTACTTATGGTCGCTTTGCGAATATTCAAGCGCCCAAAACTCGACGCAATCAAGCACTTTTTCATAGGGTTTAGCATCTATTTTGTGTTTTGTGCGCTTGCAGGCATTTTCGCAAACTGTCTTATGTACATTCCTTATCATCCATTTTGGAACAAAGCCAACTACTTCTACATTTTTGACACAACAGTACTTGGCGCGCTCCCATTCCTTGGTTTTACAATGAAATGGGGAGTTATGCTCGGTGGGTATACATTCTACCCACTATATATGCTACTCATTTATGTACTATATTCAGTGTATTGTATGGCGTTCTTCTATGTGTACCGCAAACTTTGTCAATTGGGCGACGACCACTTCAGAACGCGACAAATACGGATCGACCTATACGAAAAACGCGGGCGCTACGCTAAGCGCAAAATTCCGCAAAGAGAATACGAACAAGAGGGAAAAATATGTTAAAAATATCGCATTTATCAAAGAGATACGGCAAAAGCACCGTCAAATCAGTCGACGACCTTACGCTAGAATTAAGGAAAGGAGAAGTCTTTGGCTTCCTGGGGCCAAACGGCGCGGGCAAAAGTACAACAATCAAATGTATTGTCGGCATTTTGCCATTTGAAGAAGGGGAAATTGAAGTTTGCGACGTCAATTTATTGAAAGAACCCTTGAAAGCAAAGCAAAACATCGGGTATGTGCCAGACAACCACGCTGTTTTTGAAAGATTGACAGGACGCGAATACGTCAACCACATCGCAAATTTGTATAATGTTCCCGTCGAACAAATGGAGAAAATCAGTTCCTACTATGTCAAGTTGTTCAAACTCGAGCACGCCTTTGACAACCCAATAAAGAGTTATTCGCACGGTATGAAACAAAAAATATCCGTCATTGCCGCGCTCGTCCACAACCCAAAATTGTGGATTCTCGACGAACCCCTTACAGGGCTCGACCCGCAAAGTGCGTACCAACTCAAAAGTGCGATGAGAAAACACGCCGACGATGGAAATACAGTGTTCTTTAGTTCACACATTCTCGACGTCGTCGAAAACCTATGCGACAGAGTTTGCATTATAAAGAAAGGTAAACTGCAAGGCATTTTTGACATTCACGAACTAAAAGCGAACAATCAGTCGCTCGAAAAATTGTTTATGGAAATCATAGGAGATTAAAGTGGAAAAATCACAAATTTCAAAACTTTTTAGACTGCAACTAGACAATAGATACACACTCTTTAAACAACGTGATTGGAAACTCGCTTCAAAGCAAATTTTCAAATATCTTGTTCTTGTTGCGCTAATAACACTTGCGCTGTATTTGGTGTTGAACAAAATTGTATTTTTGCTCGCAATCAAAATCAACGCGCAAATGATTGCGACAGTCATTTTGTTCACGCAGGCAATCACATTTTTCTTTGCGCTCGGCAATATTATTCGGACGATGTACCTATCGAAAGACAATGAATTATTGATGGTTCTGCCCGTTACATTCAATCAACTTTTTGTGTCAAAAACAATGGTTTTGTATGTCGCGGAACTTATTTTCTCAATAAAATTCGTGTTGCCTGTGTTTTTGGCGCTTGGCTTCTTGGGGAAATTGTCAATATTATATTTTGTGATGATTTTATTTGTCATTCCAATTTTGCCACTGCTACCAATAGCGCTTGCGTGTCTTATCAGTATACCGACGATTTTTGTAGTTAAGTTCCTAAAAAAGCACACTATACTATCGATTTTGACAGTATTAGTGCTTGTTGCGACAATTTTTGTGCTATATATGGTGCTTGTCGGCAAAGTGTCAGGAGCGTTCAACATCGCCGAAAAACAAATCGAAACAGGTTTTAGAATTAACCGCTTTGTCGAACACTTCGGTGCAAGTTTGTTTGGCTACTACCAAATTGGGCAAAGTATGCTCAACATTAGTTTGATTTATTATCCTATTTTGTATTGCGTTGTCGCACTTGGTATTGTGTGCTTGTGCTTGCTAATCATCAAACCTTTCTACTACAAAATCGCGACAATCAGCACCGAACAAACGTCGCGCGTCATTACAAAGAAAAAACATTTCAAAAAGAGAACGCCATTTGCTGAACTTTTACTCAACGAAACAAGGTCAGTGTTTAGAAGTCCAGGCTACATATTCCAATTTTTCCTTTTCCCACTTTTTATGCCATTGATTGTATTCACATATGACAAATTGATTTTGTCAATCGCGGTCAATCAGGCGGGGCAAAATATGATTTTTGGCTCACACATTTTGATACTCACAATCGTCGCACTGATGAGCAATATCATTTCATCAATTGCGATTTCAAAGGAAGGGAGCGTGTTCTACATCGCGAAAACTTCGCCAATTCCGTTCCGCACACAAGCGCTTGCGAAATTGACGTTCAACGCGATTTTCACAGTCGGCGCAATATTAATTACGACAATTATTTGCTTGTTTTTTACAAGTTTGCCCGTTTGGGTCGTGCTTGTCAGTAGCTTGACAGCAATTATCCTAAGTCTTGGGCATATATGCCATAGCTTTGATATGGACTTGCAAAAACCCATGCTTGACTGGTACGACAATAGCGAAATTTCGACAATCGGCAAAAGTACGACAAAAAGTATGATTTATGCGCTCGTGTTTGGCTTTTTGATGTGCTTGATTGTTACACTAATGGGGAGTTTGGGCATATTTGTCGCGCTCGGAATTAGTATTGTTTACCTTGTTTCAATGCTACATATGCTTGACGTGAGAATAGATTATTACTACGATAAAATGGAGATTTAATAATGAAGAAAGTGATAGTTGCGATACTGCTTGTCTTGCCGTTTTTGCTCATCTACTTCATTTCGTTCACAGGGCAGGTTTTGTCTAAGTACACGCACATCGCGGTGGAAAGGATAACCGTCATTAACGAAATTGGGGACGAATACAAAGAGGACGACATTATAAAAATAGGGCTAAACGACGAACTTGACTTAAAAGTTAAGGTGTACCCAGAACTTGCAAGCAACAAAGCTGTTAAAATTGTCAATAGCAACGAAAGTATTTGCCAATTTGATAGCGAAAGTTTGAAAGTTACAGGTATTGACTATGGTTTTTCGACGTTTATTATCACGTCAGTAGATATGCCGTCTGTGCAATTCAAAATCAAAGTTCAGGTCGCGCACGACAAACTAGAAGATTTCAAGATATTTGCATTTGGCAAGGAAATTATCTTTGATTCTAGCAATGTGGCAACCGAAGAAATTTCAGTTACGAAAGGTAAGGAAATTTCATTTGGTTCTGAGATTATACCAACAACAACATTGCAGGAGTATCGCACGTTGGTTTGGACAAGTAGCGATAATACGATTCTAAAGGCAAAAGAAAATGGCAAAGTAGTTGCAATCGCTGAGGGTACAGCAATTGTAACAATCAAATCAAAGAAAATAAATGATGACGATTTGGAAATTATTAAATACATCAAAATAAAAGTAACAAATGAATTTAGTGGTGTAGGTTTCGACTTTGATTCATCAATAGCAGACATTTTTGTAATTACTGACGCAATGCTCGACGCGGATGGACAATTCGACTTGACAAGCATCACAAAAATCGGTGCCGACGCACTTGCTAGCGGTATCACGCAAGATAAACTCCAATATCGTGTTGAAAGCGGAAGTTCTAAATACGTAGACGCAACCGCAATTGCTAGTGGCAAGATAAAAATTTTGGAAAAGAACAAGATGATAGTTGTTAAACTCTATGTTATCAACGAGAGCGTACCACGCGATTCTATCACGCTTGAGTGGGAGTAAAAAGGAAAAATTTTAAAAATTATAAATTTTTTCATCACTCCCACCAACAAAATGCGTATGCGCTTTGTATACTAATACGTATGAAAGATTAAATGTGCATAATCATTTGCAAAAAAACAAAGAATATGTTAGAATACATTATTCTTTCAAAAAATCGTACATAATCAAAGGAGAAAAGAAATGAATAGTACAATGAAAAGCGTGTTGTGCGCAATGCTATTGACATTATCATTAGGACTTAGTACTTGTTTTGTAGGTTGCGACGGAGCAACACTCAAAGTATATCAAGAAAATAGCATAACGCAAATCGCGCGTGGCAATACTCTCGACATTACATATGAAGCCAAAGGGCTCAAAGAAGGCGACAAAGTCGAGTTGAAAGTTGAGGGCGACGCTACAATCGAACAAACTGAAAATGGGGGCAAATTGACCGCCAACACAGACGCCGAAGTCGGCAGTGAAATCAAAGTTTGGGCAGAAGCAGGAAGTAAAAAGAGCAAAGCGCTCAAAATCACAGTTATCGACCTTGCACCAACTGCAGTAAGTCTAAACCTTGTTTCGGACAAAATTAAAGTTGGGGGCGGGCGCGTAAGTTTCAATGTCGGGCTCACACCAACCTATGCAACAATAAGAAATTATCAAGTGAGCGTTACGAAAATCAATAACGCCACACCAACCGACGAAAACAAAAATTGGGCGTCAATTGTAGACGACGAATTTGTTTTGGGTGCAGACGCCCCAGTCGGCACAGTGTTTGAACTCACCGCGTCAATTGTTGGGCACACCAATATCACAAATACAGCAACAATCACAGTGGTCGAAACAACACCTGTCGACCAAATCGTCGCAAATGATATCACAATCAATACAGTGTCAGATTCAAACAAAACGGCAGATATCACAGGTTATTATCAACGCAAAAAGGCGGATACAACTGCCGATATGTTTACATATTCTAGTAGCGATGAGAATATCGCTAAAGTAAATGTGAGTGGCGCAATCGAAGCGAAAGGGCACGGAGAAGCAACTATAACCGTTTCCGCTCCAGGGTCAACCGCAACGACAACATTTAAAGTATTTGTCATTGCACCTCCAACAAGCATCGAACTTGAGGGCGTTTCATCACTCATCACGCAGAAAAGCACATTCAGTTATGGGAAAGTGGACAACTTAAGTTTGAACCTTAAGGGAATCAACGCGAACTATACTTGCTCAAATGCGTATACTTTTGATTTTGCAATGTTGGACGACAACGGCAACACAATTAGCAGTGTCGAAAGTAGCGACATTGCAACCGTTGACAGCAACAATGTAATTACGTTCAAACAAACTGGCAAAGTCCAAATCACAATCAAATCTAATTCAACACTCAACAATGTGAAAACAACGGAAGCACAAAAGACTATCGTTGTCAACGTAAATGATGGCGTGAATATCTCGACAGTTGAGCAATTTAAGAACTATGCTTATCACAGCACCAAAACTGTTGCCAATATTGTCGGCAATGTATCCTTAACCGAAAGTGAAAATTTTGGAGTCGGCGCTGACGGGACATATTTGACACTTGAGTTTAGTGGCGACCGCACAATCAATGGTAACGGATACGTGATTAGTACGCAAAATTTACCACTTTCGACGACAGGCTCGGGAGGTGCGGACTTGTTAAGATTTATGCCAACGAACACCGAAACGCCATTTAGTGTCAAAATTTATGACTTATCTATTATCGGCTGTGGCGGTGTTTCGGGCAAATATTCGGGGAATATAAGCGCGGACAACGGCAAGGATGTCGTTGCAACCAACGGCGACTACATCAACACTTATCGTCGCGGATTGCGAATTCGAGGTGCAAGTTATGACGAAGTCAGCAACAAGACAACTAAAGGATACGTCGAAGATATGGAAGTTTCGAACGTTAGCGTTTCAGGCTTTGACGTTGCAATTAGAATTGACCACGCCGTTGATGGACATATGAGCGATATTAGCGTTTCTAACTGCTACAGCAATGGTATGGAATTTAGCCAGAATACTTTGACGCTCAACAACATCACTTTGGGCCAAGTTGGGGCATTCGGTATCGAAATGACACCAGATGATATGAAGGACAAGAAAACGACAAATCCACAAGGAACGGCAGGCGCAAACTATAACGAAACCGCAAGTTTGACACTGACAGGGTACATCACTAGTACTAACTACAATAATGGTGCGTCGACAAACTATATGGCGGGACTGTCATCTCAATTGACAATGACTATTCCAAGCCTTATAAACGCAATTAATACAGCTATGATTAACCAAGCCACTAAAAATTTGGATGATACAACAAGCGTTGGGGGTAAAAGTCCAAAAACAATTGCACAAGAGAAGCTCGAAAATATTTTAAGTGCTTGCCTAGAGAAAGAAATAACTACTAGCGAAGGAACGGCGGAAAAAGCGATGAATTTCTATCTTTTGATTTTTGTAAACAAAGCGGAAGGTATGGTTTATGATGCGGGCAATACTGAAAATAGGTTCGCGATTTATACTTCAAACGAATCAAGAAATATGATTAGTGTTACGGAAATTTTGACTGCATGCGCTCAAGACCCGAATTATGATGGGTACAAACAATATCAATACATTCAAATGGATTTAACGACAGGAGACGTTATGGGCAATATTGGGCAAGTTATACTTGTCAACCAAGCATATGACCCAAATTATACTCCTAGTACAAATGCATAAATTTCCGAAAAATTATTTAAAAAATAGAACAACTACTAAATGGGCGCGAAAGCGTCCATTTTTCATAAAATAGTGCCCCAAAGTATTTGATAATTTTCAAAAATTGTGCTACAATATAACTTGACATTTTTGTCTAGCGCAAATTGCGCAGAATAGTTAAAGTTTAAATATTTTTGTATAACTTTACTCAATATAAATATACTATATTATAAGTTGGAGGAATAATGGAAAACCAAGAAAATAACAACCAGCAAAGACCGAACAACACAAAGAAGCCACAAACAAACAAGAGTGGCAACAGAGTGTGGCTCTATATCGTTTTGACGATTTTGCTAGTTTTTATGATTGCGTACCTTGTTGGACTTGGCAACAAAATTGAAACAAAGTCATACACTGAGTTTCAAGCCGATGTTGTAGCGGGCAAAATCGTGAAAATCGACTCAACGGGCAACACGCTACGCATTTTGTTGAAAGACTCAAAGATTACAGACAAGCAATTCCCAAGCAAAGCCGATTATAAGGTTACATTTATCAATTCAGAATTATTGATTACACTTATCAATGATTATAATGACGGTAAATTTACTAGCGGTGTTGCACCAGAGGTAAAGATTGACATAACATACAATCTTGCGAAAGAGTCGTGGATATCGTCCGCGCTCCCATATATGTCATTCTTACTCATTTTGATACTTGGCTTCATTCTTTGGAAGAGTATGATGGGCGCAAGTGGCAAAAACTTAGGGTTTGGCAAGACAAAGGCAGTTTTGGGCGAAAACGTCAAGGTTCGCTTCAGCGATGTTGCGGGCAGTGAAGAAGAAAAGGCGGAAATGCAGGAACTCGTCGAGTTCTTGAGAAATCCGCGCAAGTTCACGCGACTTGGCGCGCGCATTCCAAAGGGAGTGCTTTTGGTTGGCCCACCAGGCACAGGTAAAACAATGCTTGCAAAGGCAATCGCAGGCGAGAGCAATGTTCCATTCTATAGCATAAGCGGTTCCGACTTTGTCGAAATGTTTGTCGGCGTCGGCGCATCGCGTGTCCGCGATTTGTTCGAACAAGCGAAGCGCAATGCTCCTTGTCTTGTGTTCATCGACGAAATCGACGCCGTCGGGCGTCAGCGTGGCGCGGGACTTGGCGGGGGCAATGACGAGCGCGAGCAAACGCTTAACCAATTACTTGTACAAATGGACGGTTTTAGCGGAAGCGAGGGCGTCATCGTCATAGCGGCGACAAATAGGCCAGATGTTCTTGACCCAGCACTTTTGCGTGCAGGGAGATTTGATAGACAAATTGTCGTCAACAAGCCAGATGTAGCGGGACGCGAAAAGATTATGAAAGTTCATTCCAAAAATAAACCGCTTGCCGACGATGTTGATTTCAAAGCAATCGCTAAAGTTACAGTCGGATTCACAGGCGCAGATTTGGCGAATGTTATGAACGAAGCGGCAATTCTCACCGCGCGCGACGACCGCAGTTTGATTACTAATGCGGACATCAATGACGCGATTGCGAAAGTTCAACTTGGACCGCAAAAGCGTAGCAAAGTAGTCGACCCTGACGACAATAAACGCACAGCATACCACGAAGCGGGACACGCGATTGTGTCGTATGTTTTGCAGAAATACAAGAAAATTCACGAGATTTCTATCATTCAACGCGGTATGGCACTAGGCTATACGCAATCACGCGACATCAAAGACAGCAATTCAATGTCATACGAGCAACTTTGCGATGAGATTTCGTACGCAGCAGGCGGACGTTGTGCCGAAGAATTGATTTTTGGCGAAAAGAGCGTCGGCGCAAGCAACGACATCAAGCAAATGACCAACATTGCGCGTGCAATGGTTACGGAATATGGTATGAGTCCAAAATTCGGAATGATGTACCTTGGCAGTGACCAAGAATTATTCCTTGGGCGTGATTATCAGTCGCACGCGTCCTACAGTGAGAAAATCGCGGGCGAAATCGACGACGAAGTCAGACGTTTTGTCAATGAAAATTATCAACGTGCGTTGAAAGTTTTGAAAGACAATATGGACAAATTGCACATTATGGCGAAAGTTTTACTTGAGAAAGAAACAATTTACACTGCCGAGGTTGATATGATTATGGACGGCAAGTCGTTTGACGAAGTCGTCGCATACATCGACGAGAAAGCCGAAGCACAACGCAAGATTGAAGAAGAAGCGCGTAAGGAACGCGAAAGACAAGCCGAACTCGCTTTGCAGGAACTCAAAGAGAAAGCGCAACGCGCGTTGTTTGAAGCAGGTGTTGTCAACGAACCTATTTCGAGTAAAAATGTTGAAATCGTCGCGGGGGAGAAAGAACTTATACCGCAAGATGGGCAGGTTGAGAATATTGAAAACAACTCACCCGTTGCAAAAGTCGAAGAAAATGGCGAGAGCGAAATTACTCAAATAGATACAAATGCGCCAAATAACAACGAGAATAAGAAAGATGAGGAGTAATTGACCTATGAATGAAGAAAAAATCAATGGCGGGGTTGTCGTGAAAACAAAAACACGTATGTCGCGCACACAAATTGCTTCAATTATCACAATGTGCCTACTTGGCATAATCGCGATTTCCATAATTTTGACCGCCATTATTCCACAGTCTTATGCTATCACTTTGCCAAAGACGGAACCAAGTTATGTCGAAATTTACAAAGGGTCGAAATCAATCGAAAAGTATATTTATAATGGCGCAAAGGTAGACAAAAATAGCGACCAAAAGAAAATGTATGACAAATTGATGAAAGCATTTGACGGGAGCTTCACTACAAGCACTTTGAATGCAATTTTCCAAAAAGAATTGTCAAACAATATTGAATATAATTATTTAGGCACAAATAACAAGACACTAAACAATATTGTATCAAGCAATGAATATGTTTTGGAGTTTGTGTGGGCTAGCGAACAAACGTTGCAAAAAGGGTCAAAAGATTACATTTGCGATGAGCTTGCGACGACTTCATCACTCTATGAAAATGGTGTTGTTAAATTCAAGAAAATATGGATAACAGTCAACAATATCGAGGGTGCAACTCAAGTAAAATTTTATATTCAAAAACGCGACAGCGAAACAGTCAAAGACTCAAATTGTGCCGTAATTGAGATTGTAACGAAGGGATATCAGTCCAATCTCGTATCCATCATCGCGGAAATTTTGGCATAAATTGAAAAATAGCAGTATTAGTCGGTTTATATATATAAATACTTTGTGGCAAAAGTCATAAAGTACATTCAAAGAATTAGAATTGAGATGTTCTAATTCTTTTTTGTTATACAACTTAAATTTCTAGCGTTTTCCACTCTTGACAAGGAGTGAAAAATTTGCTATAATAAAGACAACACGTGGGGTCAAAAGAGGAATAAATGAAGAAAAGTTTAATCGATTTGCACATACACACACTTTATAGTCAAGAAGGAATAAAAACTTCGCCATCAGATATTATTGATTTAGCAATCATAAAGGGCGTGGAAACATTAGCGATAACCGACCACAATACTACAATGGGCTGTATTTCTGCTCTTAAATATATTGAGAAGAATCCAGAATTATTCAAAGATTTAAATTTTATTACAGGGATTGAAATTTCGTGCGATACAACAAGCGCTTTGTCATATCGCGACGAGCAAGGGCATTTGCGTTCATCGCTTTCGGGCGGAGTCCATTTGCTTGGGTATGGCATCAATCCTTATGACCAAGGATACCTTGACCTTACCTGCTATTATTCTAGTGATACAGGGAAAAGAACGCTTGCTGCCTATAAATTTATACGCAGATTTTACGGTATTTCTGTCGACAAGCACGTTCTTTATGACATAATATCAGATTTGGAAAAAAGAGTTGATGACGGCGAATATACGCAAGATGATATTTCATTAGAAATTTTGGAGCGCGCACTTACAACGGGGCGCAACGCACCACTTGGGCGTAGAAATCAATACATCAATTTCTATAAGAAAGTCATTACTAGAGATAAGCAAACTTTTGAAGATTATTTGTATAGAATGCGTAGATTGTTTTCCACAAAGGAAGACCAACTTGACCAAATGGCAAGGCAAGACATCTATGAAATGATAGAATTGATTGAAAAAACGGGGGGTGTGGCAGTCCTTGCGCACCCAACGCACTATCGTCCAAAACGCGAATTGGCAATTGCCGACTTTGAACTTTTGGAGCAATTTATTGACAAAGTAACAAGCCATTACAATGAATACACAGGCGAGTTTATGCGCGGAATTGTGGGCATAGAACTTCTGCACGGCAGTAGTTTTGACGACCAATTTAGATTTAAATTCTATGACAATCTTATCAAAAATAAAGGTCTATACATCACAGGTGGTAGCGATTCGCATATTGTCAATACAAAAATTAACAACATGGGATACAACAATTTAGGGTACATTAGACACAATTTTAGCATAAAGAAGCTTGATTTTGTCGACAACTTTGATGAAATAATTGAACTCAGCGAGCGCGCGACTAGTATTAAGAAGCAAAAAGCGCGCGAGTATGAGATTTTGAAAAGCACGCCGACAAGCAACAAGGGCGTCGACGAGCAAGTGGTTTTGTTCAATGACTTTAAGGCGGTCAAAGCACGCGAAATTATTGAAGGGCAGACAATCAGTAAGAAACTTTTGTCCTTTGAAAATGAAATTTCAACCGTCATATTTGCTTTGAAAGAAAATTTAATTGATAATGAAGAAGTTGATGAGTCTGCTCGCAAGAATCCGCAATGTTTGCAAGAGTGGGCGTCCCTATACGCAATGTATATGAAGTCTATATTCAAGAACCAAGATATTTTCTTTGGCGACAAAAGCGTCTTTTACGAATGGATGCAACATCGACTCGAATTTGTCAATCAAGCGTGCGACGAATTGTACAATTTGGCGGTTTTAGATGCAACTGTGCAAATGGAGAATTATTCGGCAGTAGACAAACAACACTTCAAGGAAGCAAAACGCATTATGAATACTCTATCTAAAGAGATTGAGAGTGAGAGCGCGTCGTATTGCGTCAGTAAGTTTATGCCCGAACTTGATAAAGGATTATAAAATATGAATAAGAAAGAAATGATGTGTCAAATTTTAAAATTTGTCGCATTTTCAATTTCCGCAGGCGTGATACAAATGGGTTTGTTCACACTGCTAAATGAATTAATCGGCTGGAAATATTGGCCAAGTTATTTGATTGCGTTGGTGGCTTCAGTCGTGTGGAATTTCACTTTTAATCGGAAATTTACATTTAAGTCGGCAAGCAATATACCGAAAGCGATGACGCTAGTACTTTTGTATTACGCCGTATTCACGCCACTTTCAACGCTATGGGGGCAGGCGATGAATGACGCGGGCGTCAATGAATACATCGTGCTTGCTTTCACTATGATTGTTAATTTTGTTACAGAATTTTTGTACCAACGCTTTTTTGTATTTCGCAAGTCAATCAATACTAATGTCAAGGTGGCAACTACTTGCGAAAAAGCGAATATTGAAAGTTAAATGAAAAACGACTTTTCATCTCTCAATCGATGACAAGTTGTTTTTTGTTTACTTAAATGTAAAAGTATGATAAATTGGCAAATATGATATTTATTGAATAATTATTTTGAGCGTGGCGATGGTTTTGTCGTCTTTTTGTATACAAAGAGTGTACTCGCCCGCTGGAGTGGTTATAAAATAAAGTTCATTTTCATTTTTCGCCATATATTCATTTGAGAAAGTCGAAACCGTTGCTTGCGCTGAAAATAATTGCGTTCCGTTTAGATTTGTTAAAGTAATAACGACATCTCCCAAATTTGCGGAAAGGGTCTCATCATTTTGTTGACATTTTAAGACTTGTAGCGCGCTAGAGTTACCTGCGGTCAAAGTGAGTTCATTTGACAAAACATTGTCATTATATTTAAAAATGTACTCTTGTGAAATTGTCAAATTGTACGTATGTATAGATGTTGAATTATTCTCGCATATTTTTATTAGGCAAGTTCCGCACTTAATTGCTGTGAAATTAAAATTTGCGTGTGAAAAATATTGCGATGATGAACTATCGTCTTCAAAAGTTACCGCAAAATCTACAAGTGCATACATCGGTTCAAAGGTCGGCTGTAGCGAAAAGGTATTGTCTAAATATATTTTTGTAGGGGAATTAGCAAAAGTAACTAAATTTGGAACGACTTTGGCGATGTTTATATTTTTTGTGCAGATTACACCCGAGCCGTCCGTCGCGGATATCGTAAGTTTGACAGTCCCTGCGGATAGAGCGGATACAACAAAAACATCATTAATTTTCTCAACTTTTATATTTGCCGAGTTTGAAATTTCAACATTTTTATTCGACGGGGTGTCGTCAACGAATAAATTGATGTTCAAAGCATTATATTTACCATCATTGTTCGCTTCTTGAATAAAATTTGTATTAAATAAATATAAATCATTGATTGTCGCATTATTGTCATTTACGAGTTCAAAGTCAAGCGTTTGAATATATTTTTGCAAAGCTATTTGCAAATCAAAAGACTTTGTGCTGTTTGTGTTAGGGTCAATCGCCAAAGCGGAAATATTTAAGCTATCTTTCTTTGTGAAAGTAATATCGAAAGTTTTGTTGTCAGTTGTTTCAATATTTGAGGGTGTAATTCCGACAAAAGTTGGGCGATTGATGATAGACTTATTGAAGGTCAAATGTAGTTCGTATGTATCAAGCGTTCCGTCCGCCTTTGTCGAGTAGTGCAAAGTTTGCTTTTCCTGACCTGCCTTTGAATAGGAGTAAGACGCGACTGCAAGGAATGGACTAATTTCCACATTAATTGTCCTTGAAATAACTTCTCCCGCGCGTGTCAATGCTGAGATTGATATTTGTGTTGTGCCAATTTTGAGCGCAGTCAAAACACCATCCGTGTATGACAAATAATTTTCGTCAAAATCAATTTGCGCATTTATCTTGTCGCCAACAATGTCTTCATATTCAACAAAATTTCTTGCGACTGAATCGCCAATATTTAGATTAATTTCATCGTCAATAATATTTTTTGCGTAAACATAATTTTTGACGGTAACGTCCATTTTTGCAGTTAAAGTGCTAAAATAACCTTGCAAAGTTGCTGAAATTTGCGTTATACCAGCAGTTTTTGCGGTAATGCAATTGTTAGTGATTGAAATTATATTATTGTCATAGGTTAAATCACTTATATTGTATTGTATATTATTCACAAGCAAAGAAAAATTTTCAGTTGTGTCATTTCCGCTTGTGTGTAGAATAATTGTAGATTTGCTAAATGCTACTGTATTTGCAAAAATTTTCAAATCGAGAGTATAGTGTGTCGATTTTTGATGAGCGAGCAATTTTGTATTGCCACAAGCGACGGCTTTGATTTTGCCATTTTCGATTTTTGCAATGTTGGGGTCTTTAATTTCAAAACTAAATTTATCTATATTTTTTGTTATATCAGACAAGTCAAAAGTATCGCCATAGGCAAAAGCGATTGGACTTTGATTAATTTGCAATGGTGTGTCATTCTTGTTTTGCATAAGTATGAGTAGTACACTAACTGCAATTATAACCGACACAACAACACTCAAAAGGCTGATTATAATTTTTTTACTTAACATAAATTCCCTAAGACTTTTTCATTTGTTTTATTTTCTTTAAATTATATTACCAAATTTTGGCAAAAAAATCAACCCTTTGAGTAACATACGCTTATTGCAAGTACTTTGTGGGTTGATAAATCTTGAGAATAATTAATATTAATCATATTTTATTGTTATTTCATAGCAATCGGCAAATAAATTATAAAGGTTGTGCCACAATTTAAACTAGACGAAACATTGATTTTCGCATTACAGATGTGTAAAATGCGTTTGACAAGCGCAAGCCCTAGCCCGTTGCCGTCTTTTGAATGTGAAACGTCGCCTTGATAAAATTTGTCAAATATTCTACTTTGCGTTTCTTCAGTCATACCAATGCCGTCATCTTTGATTTTGACGCAAATATAATTGTTTTCTTCGTATAGCTCAATTTTGATATTTCCGTTTTGTTCACTGAACTTAATTGCATTGCCGATTATATTTTGCCAAACTTGCGCCAGCAATTCTTCGCAAAAGACGTATTTTGTGCTTGGCAAATTGAGTTCGAAATTAATGTTCTTTTTGCTCCACTCAGGTTCAAGCGACAAAATACATTGTCGCAATTGCTCGTCAAGGAAGAATTCAGTCTTGTTGAGAGTAATTTCTTGATTTTCAAGTCGCGAAAGGTTGAGTATATTTGTTGTCAAATTTGTCAATTTTTTGATATTGTCATCAAGCACTTTGCCATATTGAGCGCGCGTGGCGTCATCAAGAGAACCCTTTTGCAGTGTTTTTGAATATAATTGAATAACCGAAAGGGGAGTTTTGAACTCGTGCGACACATTTGAAATAAAATCTTCCTTTAGTGTTTCAATGCCCTTGAGTTCGCGCACCATTTTGTTAAAATTGACGATATACGAATCAATATCTTCATTGCCCGTTAGCGCAACTTCGACGTCAAAATCTCCACGCGCGACGCGCTCTGTCGCGGTTTCTAGGTCTTTTATCGCGCGGTTAATCTTTAGATTGCCGACGTAAACGACAAAAAGCACAAGACAAAATAGCGAGAACATCGCAAGCAAGTACCCCCCAAATGGGTTTGGGCGTCCCTTGAACCACGCTCCGTGCGCAAAGCCCGAAATTGAAATTGTCGCAATGATTGCAAAGGTAATGACCAAGAACCAAAGCATTATAATTGTTTGTTTGATGAAAATGCGACTAATTTTGTTGACTTTTGCTTTCTTCATTTGATAACCGCCTTATAGCCAAGATTTCGCAAAGTAACAATCTCGAAATAAGGGCAATTGCTAAATTTTTCGCGCAAGCGATGCACGTGAGTGTACACAGTCATTTCGTCCGAATCTGAGTAAATGCCCCAAATTTCGTCCATAAGTTGCGTGCGCGTGAAAATTTTGTCTGGGTACGAAAGCAGTTTGAATAAAATTTGGAATTCCTTTTGTGGGAGCGTAATTGCCTTGCCGTCTAGCGTTACAGTATATGTTTCGTAATTCAAAACAGCGTTGCCAATTGTGATTTTTTGTTCTGTGCTAATTTTGGCTCTACGCAAAAGCGCATTTATGCGCAAAATGAGCTCATCAATGTCAATTGGTTTTGTCATATAGTCATCCGTCCCAAGTTTGAACCCTTTGTACTTATCTGCTTGCGTGGACTTGGCGGACATAATCAAAATGGGCATAGCGTTATTTGTCTTGCGGATATATTCAATGAGTGAAAAGCCGTCAATATTAGGCATCATTATATCCGTGACTAAAAGGTCAATGTGATTTTTTTCATAAATAGTCAGAGCTTCATCTCCGTCGCGTGCTGAAAACACATTGAAATTTTGGCGTTTCAGTTCGTTTGAAATCAAATTATTTAGGTCTTCATTGTCTTCCGCTATCAAAATATTTAACATTTCTCCCTCCTTTGTATTTATTTTAACAAAAAAACACATTTTTTACAACACTTTTATTATATTTTTTTAAAATCACTGCATATTTTCGTTCGATAGTTGCGCGATGGGGCAAAACTAAAATTTGTTTTTTACTATAAAAATTTTTTTTGAGAATTAATTGTTGTGCAAGTTTAAATAAAGTTCAAAAAAAAAGTCGTAAAATTGTTGGGTAAAGTTTTCAAAATGTGATATAATAACATATTGAAAATAAAAAATCGAGGCAAAATATGGAATGCAAAACTAACAAACAAACAAAAATCAAATACGTGGGCATATTGCTACTAACTATTATTGTGTGCGTGTGCTTATTGTTCGGGGGATGTTCAAGCAAGACAGTTACAAGTATAGAGAAGACAGGCAGTTCTGGACTTACAGACACTTATACAATCACATATTCAGACGGCAGTACCTATAATTTCTATATCGAAAATGGCAAAGATGGCAAGGACGCCAGTTCGCCAACAATACAAGAAATTTACAATCAATACGTCGCGCTTTATGGCGACATTACATTTGATGAGTTCCTGCAGACTTATCTCAGAAGTGACAAAGTCGACAATGCAACAACTATCAACAAGTGTTTGCAGTCGTGCTTGAAAATTTATACCGAATTTGCGGTTTCGAGCACGAACTTGTCGTCTATGACAACGATAAATGCACTTACATTTTCTTGCGGTTCGGGGGTCGTGTACAAAGTCGACAATGACTACACGTATGTTTTGACGAATTACCACGTCGTTTACGATAGGGTGGCAAATTCAGACAATAATGGGAAAATCGCAAGGAATATACACGGTTACCTTTACGGAAGTGAAAGCATACCAAACGAAACAACAGAAACAGACGAAAAAGGTTACAAAGTCTATGATTATGGCGAATATGGCATAAAATTTGAGTATGTCGGCGGAAGCATTGATTATGACATCGCGATTTTGAAAGCAAAAACTAGCGACGTCGTCGCAGTCAACGAAAATGTCAAAGCAGTGGAATTTGCTGATTCATACCACGTCGGGCAAACCGCGATTGCAATTGGCAACCCTGAAAATGAAGGAATCAGTGCGACGGAAGGCATCATCTCAGTTGGCGATGAATATATTAACCTAACAATCGACGGCAAGAGTCGCGTTTATCGCAGTATTCGCATTGATACAGCAATTTATACTGGGAATAGTGGGGGCGGATTGTTTGATTCGAGTGGCAAACTCATCGGACTGACAAACGCGGGCGACTATCAAGACCAAAACGTCAACTATGCAATTCCGATTGATATTGTCGAAAATGTTGTCAATAATATTATGCGCAACTATGACGGAACAAACCCAACGACTGTGAAAAAACCAACGCTTGGCGTTACCATTATGAGTTCAAACTGCAAATATGTGTATGACGACACGACAGGTTATGGATACATCACAGAAACAATAGACGTCGATAGTGTAACATCTGGTAGCATTTTCGATACAATGGGCATAAAAGCTGGAGATATTTTGCTGTCAATTACGCTCAATGGAAATGAAATTACGCTGAATAGAAGATTTGAGATAGAAAATGTGATTTTGCAAATGCGTGCAAACGATGTGATATCAATTAAGTATAAAAGGGCGGGGACGACCTCACAATCAACTAGTTACACAATTCTTTCATCAGATATTGTTTAAAAAATAAAAATTTAAAAAAAAAATAAAAAATTTCAAAAATTCAAATAAAGTTCAAATAAGATATTGTATAATAGCGTTGGTTAATCGGAAGATTAGCCAAAACGGTTCTGAGGGAAATCAGTGGCTTGTACTTTGATAACACCTCTTTATCCGTCCAAAATTTGAACGATAACTTCATAATTCTTTAACTTTGCACGTTGTTTGGTAAAATCTCAATTACCCTAATTATATGTGATGCAATGCCTATTCCCATTTAAAGTTTTGATTAATTACTTAAGGGGCATCACAAATTATGAAGTTATGTTTGAATTTGGTAGTTCTATTAAACATTGCCAACTAAATTTTATTTAGTTGGTTGTGGGAACTACTTGTGCTATATAAAAAATTTTTCTCCTTTTGTATAAACATTTTGGACGATTTTCCCCCTATTTTTTTTACACAAGCGATGATATTGATATACCTCATTAAATTTTGTACACTAGAATTTCTAGTGTACTTTTTTGTATAAAAAGGCTTTAATTGTGGCAAATGAAGAGGGTTGATGGAATAACCACGTGGAAAAAATGCGTATTTACGCACTTTTTCCACGTGAGAACTATGAAAAACAATAAGATTTTTGTTTAATTTTGGTAAAACTTATAAAATTAAGAAAACTCTAGTTGTCTAAAAGATATTTGCAACTAGAGTTTTTAATTTTTGTTTTTTAATATTAGTCAAATTATTTATTAGATAAACAAATTTGCATTTTTTTAGCGCGAAAATTTGTAAATTTGTTTTTTAAATTAACATTTTTTATAGATTTATCTTTAGGACGACTAAAAAGTATCATTTAAAGATGATTTGCGATTGGGTGGAGATTGGTAGTGTTTCGACTTTTAATCGGGTCAAAGCGATTAGAGTCTATTTTGCAAAAAGGTTCATATGTCTTTAATAGTTGGTCGATTGTTTTATGCTCGATATAACAAAGATTGCGCAGTATGTACATCGACAAATGCGCGTCGTCACAACTGCGGTGCAGTGTGAGTGCGCCGTGCGGAATCTCAAGCGCGGTCGCGATTTTCTCAAGTGCGCGAACGGATGTGTCTTTCGTCATCTTCTTATAAATCATTTGTATGTCGTAGCCCTTGAGTGATATTTGTGGCAAATTGTAGCGCTCGCACGCAAGATTGATGAAATTGAAATCATTTTTGATACTAAACCCAATGAGCGTAACATCAGGAAGCGTAAGCAGTTGCTTTATATGATTATAACGTGCGCGAAAATTAGGTTGTTCATAAAATTTCTTTGTGGGGTAAAACAATTTTATTCCGGCGTCTTTGTGCCCATTCAACCGAAAGCGCAATTGCGGGTTGATTAGTATGTCAAATTTGTCGAGCATATGAAAATTTTGGTCAGTCAGCACACCGCCAAGACTGCAGATGTGTGTTCCGTCGCAACATTCTATATCTATAAATAGGTATTTCATTATTATTTTTGTTGTCCTTTTATGCTAAGTTGTAGTTTTGAACTAATTTTTTGTATTATAACATATTTTTTTATTAATTGCAAGTGGGGTTTTGCAACTAAAATTTGACTTATTATATTGCCATAAACGACAAAAAAATATTTCTAGCAAATAAAATGAAGTGCGCATTGCAATAGCGAGCGCAACCCTTTTGTGATATAAATTACTTGCAAAAAACGCAATAAATATGGTATACTAACTAAGGAGAGCAAAAAAGATGAATAAAGAAAACAACCGACAAGTCGAAGATTTGGGGATGGAGAAACAAATGCAACCCCAACAACCAGAGCCACAAGGGAGTTTTATTCAAAATAAGCCGTACAAGCGTGAAGACTGCGAGGCAGGGCAAATTACCGACGTGTACGAGATTGAGGAATTGCGCCACAATCAGCAAATCGACATTTTGCAAAATCTTATGTTGGGAGATTACGCGGTTGACGGGGAGTATGTTTTGCCCGACGAGATTCGCGACGAACTTGTCAAGGCAAAAAAGGTAGTTACCAATAACTACGAAAATTATATTTTTGCGCAAACTTTGCGTCCAATGGGGGAGTATGGGCAGGGTAAATTTTTTGTTACTGTTTCAAAGCTTGAGCAGAAACTTATGGCGACTCTCACGTTTGTAGAGCCAGTGCATAAGATGAACAAACTTGTTACCAATGCACAGTCGTGCCAAATTGCGACTTTTATAGATGAGGCGGGAGAAAAATTTTTCTATGATATGAAAGAAGAGTTCAATATCGTTGACGATGACTATGTTTTCCCCGCGGATGCAGTTGACGAGTTCAAGCAATGCAAGCGTCGCAAGAAGCATAGATTATTGCTTTGGAAAGAGTCAATTCCAGCCGTTGAGAGAACTGAAAAGAAAATTTTTGACGCACGAATGAAAGTTTTGAGCGAAAATGAGAATGATTACACAAAGAGTTTGCTTGATATGTTTAGTATATTGCTTGGCAAACGTGCTTCATTCTTTGACCGCGCGTCTTCGCGTAGCTTGTGTATGAACCAATTGCTTGACGAATGCGTTGATTCATTGCAAGGGAAATTTCCGAATGATGAAAAACAAATTAAGACAGAAATGAGCAAAAGTGTGGAAGCTTACCAAAATGAGCAAAAGCGCGAAATTGAGAATAATAAAACAATTGTTGCGCAACGCATCAAAGAAGAGAAAGAAAAGGCGAAAGAAGCAAAGCAACAAAAACCAGTGGAAAAAACAAATGAACAACAAAAAACTACAAATAAAGAACTTATGAATAAAAAAGTTTTTGATAGATTAAATGAAATGCCAATTATTGGAAGTTATGCATTGCCAGAAGATGATGTTTCAAAGGGTAAGTCGTCCGAACCAAAGGCAATGCAACCAAAAAATGAAAGCAAGAATAAAGATAAAGGGGACGAAATGGCAAGGTAACTCCCCCTACAAAATTCTCCTAAAGTAAATTTTGCCACAAATACGGCTATGAAATTTATTTTAAGGAATAATAATATATAGTAAAAAATTTATTTGATTTTTGTATTCATACTTGACAAATCGGTATATATGTGTTAAAATTAGTCATAAAAGGAAAAGGAAATTTATTATGGCAGAACCAGGAGTTGGAATTGGAGTAAGAACCATTTATACAAAAGAAGGTGTCAATACAAAACAAACAAAAATTGAAGAGTTTGACAAAGATGCCGTAAAGACGACGGCGGAACCTAAGGTGTCGGAATCTTCGGCAAAGGATAACTCAAACATTGTGAGAGCAGGCGATGAAGAGAAAAGAATGAAAGAACATTGCCTTGCTTGTTTGCGCGATTTTGAGGAGTGTTTTCCTGATTTACCTGATTATAGCGATTTCAAGAACACTGTGAACACGAATATCAAAGCGAGCCAAGGGCAGTACAATGTTATTAAGAAAGAAGTATTGCCAGTGATTCTTAAAGAAAGACTAGCATATGAGAGTTGGGACGCAGCAAAGAATGCGGTTGCGCAAAATATTGAGAAGCTTAAGGGCTACATCAAGAGCGTGGAAACAAACGGTGTTTTCACTTATGGCAAGGACAATATCAACAATATATACAAAGTCTTTATGAGTGATTCGTATGCAAAGCGTTTTGACGAAGTGGGGCTTGGTGCTGAATTTAATTTAGCGCACAATAAATTCGCGAAATTTTATGAAGAACGCACGCAAGCTATCGCGCTGTATGATAAACTTAAGAAAAGCATTGTAGAGATGGAAGAGCTGATGAGTTCGACGGATGCCATCGTTGAGAAGCAGAAAGAGAAAGAGTTTGGGATTTCACGCTAATTGCTCGCGCTGACGATGTTATCGGCGAAGGTTGCGCGCAAGGCAAACAATACGTGGGGAAGCGGACGTATTTGGGCGGGAATTTCCCGTTCTTTTTGCTAAATTGCTATTGACAAGAGTTATTTTTAATGATATAATAACATCAAATATTAAAGAGGTGAGATAAAATGGAAAAGAAAATAATCGATAATGTTGAGTTCGATGCAAAAGACGAAAATATAAATGACGTTAATGCTCGCAAATACAATTTTGTTGAAATTCGCGATGAAAATGGCAAGTGTTTGAGTGGGAAAGTGCAAGATGATACAAGCGAAGAAGCTGAAGCAACTAGTGAATGCGAAGAAAGAAAAATAGATAACAAGAAAGAGTATATTTCGCCGTATCGCAGAATGGCAGAGATTTATTGCCGTCCTTATAATAGAATTGGGTATAATAATGACGCTTGTCAAGGTCGATGCCGTGACGACGATATGCAAAGATAAAGCGTTTGCATTTTTATAATTTGAGAATGAAAGTCTGAATGTAGTGAAGAGCTATGTTTAGATTTTTTTTTGCTATTGTTGAATGTCGGAGTTGAATAAATGGAAATCTTTAGTTATTATTAGCCTATATTAGTATCTAGATACCCCCCAAAAAATTAAGTTATCTAGATTTTTTGTTTGTTAGTAGTATTCTTTCCCTTAAATTTTTGGCACAATGACAAATGTTGGGGTCGAATAATTTTTAAAGGAGTGCGCAAACTATTTGCAAGGAGGATATTATGAAATTTAAATCGGGCGAAACGGCACCGCGTTCAGGACAATACAAAATGATTGACGAGAGCGGAGAAGTCATTAACGTTGTTGATTTGCAAAGGGGACAAACTTTCCCACCTACACCCAGCAGTTCGTGCTACTTTGAATCTCCATAATAGCGGGCTTGTGGGCGCAATACCGCGCAAAAGAATTTCTTTTATTATAATGCTGACGCCGTTCAAGCTTGTGGGCGCGATACCGCACGCGTGGCACGCATACAATCAATAAAAGCCCTATTTTTGTGGTAAGGTACTCTCTCTATCGTCATTGCGAGGCAGTCAATGGAGTATTGTGCCAACAAGTACACTCATCG
>CAZAYL010000017.1:0-23997 GCA_964489405.1 uncultured Lachnospiraceae bacterium
GCGCGCTGTCGTTGGGCGTTGCGCGCGAGGATATTGCAAATGAATTGCACGCAAAAAAAAGAGAATACCATGAATTGTATGCAAAGGTCAAAGAAGAAGAGAATTTAGAACTAGAAAGATAATTTCTCCTTTGTAATTTTTAGAGTTTAAAATGTCAATAATTTACAAAAAGATTGACATTTTTTTTGTTATATGGTACTATAATTGTGCACAAATTGTGCAATCAACGCAATTATGTTTGGTTTTTTAGGTTAACTAAGTAATCAAATTGTGAACAACAATTAGGAAAGTCCGAGCATCGCAGGACAGGGTGCAAGCTAACGGCTTGTGGAGGCAACTCTAAGGAAAGTGCAACAGAGATATACCGCCAAATTTATTTTTGGTAAGGGTGGAAAGGCGAGGTAAGAGCTCACCAATGTTTATGGCGACTTAGACATTCTGTAAACCCCACTTGATGCAAGGTAGGAAGTCACCAAGGGCTGTCCGTCCGATTTCCGAATTACACCGCTTGAACTTGTTGGTGACAGCAAGTCTAGATAGATGATTACTCACGACAGAACTCGGCTTACGGTTGACCTAAAAAATCAAACATAGTTGCGTTTGTTTTGTTTTTTATAATATATATGTTATAATATCACTATGTCAAAACAAAATATAGAAAAAGATATTGCAAAGCAACAAAAGCGCGATCAAAAGCACGAAAAAGCGCTTTTGAAAGCAGAAAATAAGAAAAATCAACGCATTGAGCGTGATAATCTCAAAAAACAAGCGCGTGAACTTGCGAAATCGTGCAAAAAAGAAAAGCAAGAAAATCACGCTCAAAAGCGAGCAATCGCCCGCGAAAATCGCGATAAATTGCGCGAAAACCGACTACAAATGCAGGAAAGTAGCCTTCCACTTGATAATGCTGCCTTGATATATCCAGCGTCCAAGAATAGCGAATGGAACGAAATTTTTCGCATTTCAGTGTATTTAAAGGACAATGTTGACCCGCAAAAACTACAATGCGCACTTGAGAAAACTATGCAACGCTTCCCATACTACAACGTCGCGTTGCATAAAGGTTTTTTTTGGTACTATTTTCAGTATTTAACACAAAAGCCACAAGTAGCAAAAGAAGAATTTTATCCTTGTCAGCCATTTGATTTTCGTGGAGATAAACATTTATTTAGAGTCTTGTATCACAACAAAAAGATTTCGTGTGAATTTTTTCATTCGCTATGCGACGGGTTCGGCGGACTTAACTTTACGAATTGTCTTTTAATAAACTATGCGCGCGAGTGCGGAATTCAAGTAGATGCGCGCAATTTCTCGATTAACCCCAACGATTTTTACGACCAAGAAGAGCAAGAAGATGCGTTCAATCGTTACGCCGATTTAAAAGGGACGAACAGCCGTAAAGAAAAGCCAGCTTATCAAATTGTCGGCACGCCAATGGTTTTGGGCAAATTAATTGTTACCTCAGGTAAAATGAGTGTCCCACAACTAAAGGAAATTGCAAAAGCACACAATTGTTCACTTAATGAACTACTTTTGGCAACACTACTTTACTCAATTAATGTTGATAAAATCGCCCATAAACGCAAAAAACCTGTCAAAGTTTCATTGCCAATCGATTGTCGCAGATTTTTTCAAACAAGAACTATGCGAAATTTTTCATCGTATAAAAATTTTAGTTTGACAAAAATAGACGCCACACTTGAAGATTGCATTGAAGTCGCGAAATCAGGTATGGCAGAAATCAATAAAGATTATTTGATGAAAAATATCAACGCAAATGTGCTTGCGCAAAAAAACATTTTTGTAAGGCTTATGCCACTATGCGTCAAAGATTGGGCACTTAAATATAGTTTTAACACCTATGGCGAACGTCTATTCTCAACCGCGTTTTCAAATCTTGGAGTTTTGAAAGTTCCCGACGAAATGCGCGACTTTGTCGAGTCATTCGAAGTGATGATTGGGCGCGCAAAACTAAATTCATTGAATGTTGCAACCTGTTCATACAACAACACCGCTGTCGTTACCTTCACGCGACGCATCCAGCGAAGCAATGTCGAGCGCGTGTTCTTCCGCACGCTTGCCTCGCTTGGCATCTCAATTGATTTATATTCTAACGTTTAAAAGGGGAAAAAATGGAAAAAAATTTTTGTGATAGATGCAAAATCACAATTGACACACAACAGGCGCACTGCCCACTTTGTGGGCGCTGTGTCGGCGATGACATCATTGACAAACACGAGAAATATCCCGATTATAAATCGTTTGACCGCTCGTATTTCCATATCGCAGGACTTTTGATGCGCATATTGTGTGTTTTAACAGTTGTGACAATTATTGCAAACCTTGTTTTAGATATTCAACATCTGTGGAGTATGTATGTTCTGTCAAGTGCAATCGCAGTGTACTTAAGTGTGCTTGTTCCTGTGCGCTATAAGATTTGTTTTGCAATGCAAATGAAATTTTTGACGCTAGGAGTTTCGCAATTAATCATAACAATAGAGATTATGACCCACACATTTGGGTGGGGGATCGGCTATGTAATTCCACTTATGTTGCTTACACAAATGACAGTGTGTGCTATTTTTGCTATATGCAAAGGGTATATCAATTTTGAATATATACGACCAACATTATTTTTGTTTGTGTGTTCTATAATAGTTCTTGTCCTTGATTGTTATATTTTCAATCTCGTGCATTGGCCAAGCGTAAGTGCATTTTTATTGTGCTTTGCGTGCTTTGCATTTTTGCTGTTATTTAGATTTAAAAGAACAATTAAGAGCATCAAAAAGTATTATAAATTTTAAAATTTATACAAAAATGCGCATTTTATATACTAAATGCGCATTTTTATTAACAAAAACTATTGCAATGATGAAAATGTGCAATTTGATTACTTTATCCAGAAACAAACTCAAAAAATTAATTTTGCTTATCACTTAGCAGAAATTGTATATTTGTTTGACAAATTGACTTTAATAATGATATAATCAATTTAGGAGAATTTATGGAAATAAAACAAGTTTGGAATCAAGAAATCGCCGACAAATTTATTGATATGACATTCGACGAACAAGCGCAACTATATAGACGCTTCAAAGCCCAATTTAACGCGCTTGCTGTGTATAACCCTAGCGTCGCGAATGAGAAATTTTATCAATTGCTTGAAGAATGTGTGCTCCTTGCCGTCGACGGAGACGCAATCGCGCAAGATTTTTTGACATTTATCTACAAAAAAGGAAGAGAAGGATTATTCGAACCCAATGTTTTGCGTGCATACAAATGGGGGATTATCGCAAGCGCAAGCGGAAGTAAACTTTCGATGAATAGATTGAAATTTTTTTTCCAACCCGCGTTTTATAAAATCGCTGAATATGATGAGCTGGATAAAATTATCGATGAGAATAATTTGACAGTCGACAACATCGAATACTTTTTTGCGCGCGCACTTTCGGATATGATTATTAGCGCAAGCGATGTCAATATGATTGCACTCAGCAAACTTGACATAATTCCCGATGAACTCTCGGAAGAAGATTTGCGCGAACTTGAACGCATTCGCGACCGCGTCATCGGCAATATGATTAATTTGCTTGTCGCAGAATAAACAAGATTTAAAAATTTGGGAAAATAAGATGAAAAATAATTATAGAAAATACTTTTTGGCAAGTGATTCCACACGAATGTTTTTGTGCGCAATGCTCGTGCCATATGTCGCAGTTTTTTTGCTGTATGCCGTATATTCAGTGATTGCAAGTTCAATTAATATGAAAATTGACGATTTTAATCAAACACTGCCCGTAATAATGATTAACGCCGTTTTTATGCAAGTGTGTTTTGTCGCCATATATTTCACATTTGTGCATAAGCGTCGCATAAATTTTGCGCCCGCATCAAAACTTAACGTAAAACCTAACGCGTGGATGCTTGCAATTTGCATTTGTATTGGTTTTGCGTTTATGTGGTTTACATCACCTACCATAGGGCTATTTGAAGAAGGGCTTAAAGGAATCGGTTGTAATATAAAAAGCAATCTTGGTTTTGAGCTAAATTCTGCAGGAACAATAATTTTTGCAATACTTTGTCTAGGAATTTTGCCCGCATTTATTGAAGAATTTATATTTCGTGGGGCAATTTTGCAAGGTTTGCGTAAATACGGCAATTGCTTTGCAATCGTAATGTCTGCGCTATTGTTTATGCTCATTCACGGCAACATCCAGCAAACAATCTATCAATTTGCATTCGGCATTTTAGCAGGTTACGTTGTCATCAAAACAGGTTCAATTTGGACTTCAATCATTATACACGCAATAAATAATGTTTTCATAATCACAATGCAAAGCATCCAAACTTGCATCGGTGTCGACGAAGTCGCAACAAAAATTGACGCATTTTATGTTATACGCGCAGTGATATACCTAGTTGTACTTGCATTGATAATTTATTTGGGGATTAAACTCCTCAATAAAGTCAAAAATAAAATTGAAAATCAAGAAAATGAACAAAATAACGCCGAAAATGTGGGAAAAATGTCAAAAAATCTCGAAAATACGGCAACTACCCAAGGAAAATCAGCAATTCAGCAAGAAAATTCGACATCAGTGCAAAGCGCAGATTTAAATGCAGTAGGACAAACCAACGATGAAGACAATGAAATCGAACTTGAAAAACAATTTGCCGAAATAAAATTCAAGCAAGGATTTGCAGGTTTTATGCGCGACGGCTCTATCAAAAAAGAAGGATTGACAGGTTTCTTTATCGCCTTTGCAATTACTGTCATAAACACAATTTCAATGTTTTTAAGCTAAAAATATCACAACAAAAAACAATCTATAATATATTGCCACATATTGTCATATATTAATACGAAAGGAGAAAAATGGAAGAACTTTTAAAAAACGAAAAACGCTTATTTTGGAGTAATTTATGCTATTTTATCATACTTACATTATTTGTAGTCTTGCGCATTGCAAATAGTGCAGGGTGGCTAAATTTTGCAGGAGAATGGCAGGATAGATTATTTACAATCATTGTGCAAATTCTCATCTTGTTCACAATTCCACTACTAATTTACCGCTTTGCATATAAGCAAAAAACAAAGGATATTTTTCGCTCATTTGGGTTTAGAAAAACAAGCGGAAAAGTTTTGTTATGTTCAGTAGGAATGGGCTTTGTAGCATTTTTTTTGATAATATTTGTTTCAACATTTTTTTCTGTATTCATACAAATGCTTGGCTATCAACCATACATTCAATATGGAGAAACTACCAAAATGTCGTTTTGGACTTTTTTGCTTGACCTTGTGTTCGTTGCAATGCTTCCAGGGATGTTCGAGGAATTTTCGCACCGCGGTATGTTGATGACAGGGTTCTCAAAGTTGGGTGCGTTTCGCGCAGTTTTACTCTCAGGATTGCTATTTGGTTTAATGCACCTTAACATAACACAATTTTTCTATGCGTTTGTTGTCGGAATGCTACTTGCAAGCGTCGCGCTTGTTACAAAAAGCATTTGGCCAAGTGTAATAATTCACTTTATCAACAACGGACTTAATACGTACATTGACTATGCCGAGTCTGCCAACATATTTGGTTCACGCTTCAATGAATTTATCAATCTAAATGGAGTCAATGTCCTTGTACGATTTTTATTGTATACGCTTGTTTTGTGTCTAATCGTATACATCGGCACGTGGTTATTACTTAAAATGTTCAAATATACCAAACAAGCACAATTCTTTAAATTTGCAAAAGAATTTGCAGGACTCAAAAATTCCAAACAGCTTTTGGACGTAGATAACGCAAAAGAATTGCTTGAAATTTATCTCTCACAAGGCAAAAATATTGATTTAGAACTATCAAAACTAAAAGGGCAAGCATCACAGCGTGAAATAGAAGAACAAACAAAATCTGAAAATTCCATAAACACTTGCAATGCGCAAAATTTGCAAACAAATACGCCCACACAACAAATACCTCAAATCATTATGCGCGAAAATCAACAAAATGCGGGTCAAACTCACCTAGATTTATCTCAAACAGGGCAGTTGCCAAACGGACAAAAAATGGCGCTAAATGATTTGCTTAAAATAATTTTACCACGCAATAATGAAGCAGAACACTATAAGCCGACGTTCAAAGAAAACTTTTTCTTGTACTGCTCAATATTCCTTGGTGCGGTCGTAACATTTATGACATTTTTGTGGGGATTATTCTAATGATGAAAA
Organism: uncultured Lachnospiraceae bacterium; assembly: GCA_964489405.1. GTDB lineage: Bacteria > Bacillota > Clostridia > Christensenellales > UBA1242 > CAKVOD01. Next base: position 6,221 of record CAZAYL010000017.1, read on the forward strand.
TTAAAATCGTATGCGTTGGTTCAATTAAAGAAAAGTTTTTTACCCTTGCAATCGACGAGTATACCAAACGACTACAAAAGTTTTGCAAACTTGAAATAATTGAAGTAAAACAAGGCAAATCTGACAACGAAAACGCCAAGGCAGAAGAAAAAGCGGAAATTGAAAAAAATCTAGAAGGGTACGTCTGCGTTCTTGCAATTGAAGGTAAGCAACTTACAAGCCCCGAACTTGCCGAAAAATTAAATGAGATTGCCACGCATAATAGTTCAGTTATTACATTTGTAATAGGGGGGTCATTTGGAGTCGATGACGAAATAAAACGTAACGCAAACTTATTACTTTCATTTTCCAAAATGACATTCCCGCACCAATTGTTTCGCGTACTTTTGTTAGAGCAAATCTATCGTGCATTTAATATACAATCGCACACCCCGTATCACAAATAATTACACAAATATAAATTATATTTGCAAGTTTTAAGTGAAGAAATTCATCGAAAAGCCACACATTATTTATAGATACATAAATCATTATATCCATTAAAACTTGCTCGCAATCTCTCACAATACTAGGAGAAAAAAATGAATAAAATAATTGTCATCGAAGGGACAGACGGCTGTGGCAAAGAAACGCAAGCCAAAAAACTCGCCGAGCACCTAACTAGCAAAGGCATAAATGTCCTAAAGCAAGATTTCCCAAATTACGAAAGTGCAAGTTGCGCTCCCGTCAAAATGCTTTTGAACGGGGAACTCGGCAACAGTGCAAATTCGCTCGACGCCTACCAGTCATCAATATTGTTTGCAGTCGACCGACTATGCACATTCAAGAAAGAATTAGCAGGGTTCAAGCAAATAAACAACACAGTTCTAATTCTCGACCGCTATGTCGAATCAAATTTGCTGTATCAAGCGTGCAAAATCGAGGACCCCGCGTCCCGAATGCAATTTACAGACTGGCTTTTTGACTTAGAATACGGCAAATTAAAATTACCTAAACCCGACCTCGTGATTTACCTAAATGTCCCGCCAAAAATTTCCACCCAACTTGTCAAATCTCGCGGAATAAATAAAAATGGGCAAAAGAACGACATCTATGAAAATGATAACACCTATATCCAAAAAGTTTATTCCCGCGGAATAAGTATGGCACAATCTCAAAATTGGGCAATTATTGATTGTGTGAATGAAAAAGGGGAACTAAGAACAATCGATGAAATATCCACATTAATCATCGCAAAAATCTCTCCAATTGTTGCAAAACTCGGACAGTTAGAACGTTAGTTTTATTCCTACCACATCAATTTTAATTTAACACTGCAATAAATTTAACCGTTTTTATTCTATTTATACTATACAACAAAATGTCTCAAAATATTGCGAATAACATTCTTGTTTTCTTTATATATTCGCGTTAAATTTTGCGCACCAATCGGGTGCGCTAATGCATCATCCCCGACTTCAATCGTGAAGGCTGGGATTTTTAATTTCTCAATGCAATAATCTTTGAAGCCCCCCGCACTCAATGCACTTACATCAACAATTTTGTATTTTGTTGTCCTTTCTATTATCTCCGCAATTTTTTTGTCGCGCAAAAAAGTTTTTTCATCTTGATGAAATTGATAATATATTTCTTGTCCCTTGCAGTGATAACTAATCGTTAAATTGGGCTTAATCTTATTTACAAGTCCAACAAGCGCCCGCGTTTCAGGTTCAGAATTTGCCCCCCGCCCAATATAATTTTCCGCACCACACACTAAAGAATTTTTTACTCCCTTACCAAAATGCGCATCAAAATTCACATTCAAATCTACACCATTCGCATTCGCTTTCCAAAGCGAAAAATCACGATTTCCCAAATTAAGTTCAATCAATCGATTTTTAATTATCTTTGCTAAATTTTTCCCACTACTTTTTCGTATATCACAAAAAGTATCGCAGTCTAAATGCTTTATTGCCACCGAACACAATTCATCACTAATAAAATCAACCCCCTCAGCGCACAATCGCAAGCCATCTACATTGCTATTCGGCACAAAATACAACTCGTAATTGAGCTTCAAGAAAGGGTTGTGCGAGTAATTCATTTTCGATAATTCGCGGTATACCTGAACATAATAGTGTTCAATCAAGCGGAAAACCAAGAAAGTCGTAATATGTTCGCGCGCGTGTATCCCAGCCTGCACTAAAATTTTTATCGGACGTTCGTTGTAATTCACGCGCTTAGTCAATCTATAATAATGCAGTGGATGATTAAATACAGTTCGCCCATAAATTTGCGGTTCAAGTCCAAAGTTTTTCAGTTCCGCAATTTTTTGCAAATAAAGTTCATATTCATTCATAAAATTATTATATGAGCACCCCAACATTTATGCCCACACAGAACATAAAATGATAGGTATTTTCTCACAAAGTAAATTTTGCTGTAAACTTAAGAAATTACTTTGCAAATTAAGATAATAGGAAAATCATAAAATATCAAAAAATATTTTGAAAAACAAAAAAAATATGGTAAAATATAACAAGTTTGAAAATAGAGCAATGTTTTTTTACTCTAAAATTACAAACAAGGAGATTTATTGATATGCAACAAACTTATATTATGCTTAAGCCAGACGCCATCAAGCGCGGGCTTATGGGCAAAATTATTTCAAGAATTGAAGACAAAGGCTTCAATATCGTGGACGCCAAGATGTTCACACTCACACAATCACAACTTGAGGAGCATTACGCGCACTTGAAAGACAAACCATTTTTCCCTGAAATTGTGTCATATATGACAAGCGGACCAGTCTTAGGAATGATTGTTGAAGGCGACGACGTCATCGCAGGAATGCGCAAGCTAATGGGCGCAACAAAGTGGCTCGAAGCAGACGCAGGCACCATACGTGGCGACTTCGCGTGCAATACGACGCAAAACCTCATACACGGTTCAGACGCGGAAGAAACTGCAAAAGCAGAAATCAAAAGATTTTTTGGGAAATAAAATCTAGGACAACATTGCTTTTGTTGCCCTTTTTTTTGCACAAAAAATTGTTCATATAATAGATATTGAGAGTGGAAAAATATCCAATATATTTTATCTCCAATCCCAACATTTATTATTACTGCCCAAATTCATTACGCAAAGCAAATATTTTATAATTGACAAACTTCAGGAGATGAAATTATGAAAAATTACCTAATCAGCGGGAAATTCCGCGAAATTCTAATAAGATTAATTGACGACCCCTTTGGTAAAACTGACCTTGCCGAACTTTGCGACGTCATCCCATTTGAGGACGGACAAGAAGAAATTTTCATCGAAGACGGGCATTGCTTCGTCCGCCACTCAAACACCTACGCAACGTTTTTCTACGTCGACGGCAGGGAAATAAGCAACTACGAATTGATCCGTCGCATTGTTATGAGATATGGCGTCGATTTATTAGGCAAAGACGAACGCTCCAAAGAGCACTTTGTCGATGAAGTCAAAGCGCTACTCCTAAAAGAAAAATGATGTTACAAAGTGCCCCTATAGGGTTCACTTCAGCTATACATTTTTCTTTTTTTATCACTTGCGTATAACAAAATAACCACACCCATATATTTTTAGTATAATAAAAAATTATCTACAAAATAAATTTTCGCACACTCTAAAGTTGTATCCACAAAGGGAATCTGACAAAATCACAAAAAAAAACTGAAAATCCAACTAAATTGGTGCATTAAAAAAGGTATAAATGAATACAGTTGACAAAAGTTTGAATAATAAGTAAAATAATAGTATGATTAATGAAGAAGAGAAAGAAGAAAGAGTTGAGAATGCAAATGCTGACGGTGGCGGAGTCGAAATTTCGGCGTCCGAATTGGAAAATAAGACTGGAAATGAGCAAATGCCTAATACATTTCAAGCTACTTCGCTAAGGGAACAGATTTTAACTTTCTTTGCAAAGTGTAGGAGTAAAGAGTACTATCGAAAAGGTCTAGAGTTAAAATGGACGCAATATGTTGTATTTTTTGCTATAGTTGCGATAGTTTTGGCGCTTGATTTGGTACTTAAATCAGTGTTTGACGGCAAAGTGTCGACGTTTATCGCGGGGCTTGTCAGCATAGACGGGAATGCACACAACACGGGCGCTGCCTTTTCGATGTTTTCAAATGCAACAAATGCACTATTGATATTTTCTATCATATTTGTTGTGTTGTTTTTGCTGTATGAGTTTTTTACAATGACAACGCTAAAAGGATACCTATACTATATTTCTTTTTCGCTTATTCTGGGTGGTACACTCGGCAATTTAGTCGACCGCTTGGCTTTTGGTTATGTGCGCGACTTTATTCGTCTTGAATTCATCGATTTTCCGATTTTCAACATTGCTGATTGCGCCTTGACAATTGGGGTTATATTGCTTGTTGTGTGGGTGTTGTTCATCGAACCACGTCAAGCAAAGTCAAGCGCTAGGAAGCAAAAGAGGTAAATATGGAAGAAAATCAACTAGATTTTGACGAAATTACGACTTTGATATTTAACGGCGAAAGTCAAGAACGTCTTGACACATATCTTGCAAAAGTTTTTGCACAGTCCTCACGCTCTCAAATCAAGAAGCATATCGATTGCGGAGATATTTTAGTCAACAACAAGGTTGCTAAAGCGGGTTATGCGCTCCAAAATGGCGATGAAATAACTATTTCGAGTCTAACACCGCCCCCAATGGACATAGCGCCCGAAAATATCCCCCTTGACATTGTCTTTGAGAATGATGACTATGCTGTCATTAATAAGCCACAAGGAATGGTTGTCCACCCCGCCGTTGGCAATACTAACGGCACACTCGTCAATGCGCTCTTGTACCGAATAAAACATTTAAGTCAAATCAACGGGCAAGTGCGCCCAGGCATTGTGCACCGACTCGACAAGGACACATCAGGGTTGCTCGTCATTGCCAAGAATGATGTTGCACATCGCAATTTAGCAAAGCAAATTGAATCGAAAGAATGCAAACGCTTCTATCTTGCACTTGTCGAAGGTGTTGTCAAGGATGAAAACGGAATAGTCGAAACAAATCTTGCGCGCGACCCTAACGACCGAAAACGCTTTGCCGTTTGTCCAAACACTGTCGGGAAACACGCGATAACTTTGTACAAAGTTCTCAAAAGGTATAGAAATCACACCTTACTTGAATGTGAACTAAAGACAGGGCGCACACACCAAATTCGGGTTCATTGCAAACACATTGGGCACCCTATCGTTGGGGATGCAACATATGGTTACCGAAAGCAACAATTTAAGTTGAATGGACAACTCTTGCACGCTTACAAACTTATTCTCACCGACCCCGCAAACAGAGAAATAAAGGAGTTTACTATTCCGCTCCCAAACTATTTCGAGAGTGTTCTTGATAAATTACAAAAGTAGTTTGGTGGAACTCATTAAATTTTCAACACCATAATTAAATATCAAAATAAGCGCAAAAGTGAATAACTATGCGCTTATTTTAGTATTTTGCGAAATTTTATTTAAGTTCTGAAATAAAATTTGATATGAAGTTTGCTTTGCAAAATTGCTAAAATTTGCTTAACTAAATTTCGCAGTTAGTTATAGTGTAACTTATTTTTAAAGTTAACGTATTTCAAAACTTGACAAAATAATGGCAAAAATTACAAATTAAAAGGTTAAAAGTGTGGACAAAATTATTAAAACTTGCTATAATATAGCATAACGGAAGTAGAGTCGCAAGGCTTTGCGAACGATTGACTACTTTTTAGTAGTCGCAATGTTTTGTTTGTTGCTCGTATGGTTGTTTCATTCAAAACTTTTATGACCAAACAAAGCAAATAAATTGAAAGGAGAAAATTATGGCAAAAGGTGATTTTGGAAAATTTTTAAATATTCTTGCATACATCAGTATCGTGCTAGTCGCAGTGGCACTTGTTTTGTCAAAGATTTTAGGATGGGCGAAAGCAGGGCAGGACATCGCAAGCGCGATGCAATTGGTCGCAAATATCCTTGCATATTTCATTACTGCAGTAGCTGCCTTTTATTATGTTAGGAGCAAGAAAAATATATGGTTCACAGTCGTGTACATCGTATGTCTTGTGTTAATCATAGTGTTTATTTGCTTAATTGGTTTTAACGTATAATTATGAAAGAACGACAAAAAACATTACTCATAATAATGGCGTGCTTTGCTGGTGGCGCATTGCTGTTTCTGGGGTTGTCGAAAATAGAGCCCGCATTATTAATGGTTGGGCTTGCGCTACTTTCTGCATTTTTTGGTTTGCTCACATTTATGAGTATTACAAAATTGCGCAAAGACGAACAGCAGGCTCGCAACCGTGAAATTGAAGAACTAATGAACACCGATGACGACGATATAGTCATTGAGTCGAACAAAAAGAAACGACTAAATTTTGACAAGTATAGCTATGTTGTGCTCAGTGTGATTGCAACAATTGTGGCAGTATATATGTTCATTCGTTCTATAATATCTTTTTGAGCGAGAATTCGCTCATTTTTATCAAACTAGGAGAAAAAAATGGAAAATAAAATTATTAGTCAAAATGAAGAGAAAATTGTTATGTCCCTCGAAATGAACGCAGAAGAATGGGACAAGGCTTTGCAAACTGCTTACGAAAAAATGCGTAGCAAATACAATATTGAAGGCTTTAGAAAAGGGAAAGCCCCGCGTAAAGTAATCGAAAAATTTTATGGCGAAAAAGTGTTTTTTGATGAAGCGTTCAACAATTCAGTTTCTGAGTTCTATATCAAGTATTTACAAGAGAATAAGGACATCAAACCTTTGAATAGCTACCCTGATTTAAAAATTGACGACATAAGCGATACAGGGTTCAAAGTAACAATGACGATTGCTCTAACGCCGAAAGTAGAACTTGGCGCATACAAAGGACTTGAAATTAAGAGAATTAAATACGAAGTTTCGGATGAAGACGTTGAAAATGAAATCAAACGTATGCTTGAAGCGCAAGCAACCGAAGTCGAATGCGACCTTGACAAAATGGTTGAAAATGGAGATGTTGCAGTCATTGATTTTGATGGAACAATCGACGGCGAAAGATTTGATGGCGGGCTCAGCGAAGACTATCCACTCGAAATCGGTAGCCATACATTCATCGATACCTTTGAAGAACAACTGGTCGGACTTAAGAAAGGCGACACAAAGGACGTCAAAGTAAAATTCCCTGAAGACTATGGTGCTAAAAACTTGGCGGGCAAAGACGCAGTTTTCTATGTAACAATCAAAGAAATCAAGCAAAAGAAGTTGCCAGAACTTGACAACGACTTTGTCAAAACGCTTGGCGAATTCGAGGATGTGAACGCATTGCGCGCGTTCATCCGCTCAGCTCTTGCAAAACATGCTGAACAACGCGCTCAACACGAAACAGAGAATGCGCTTGTCAGTATGATTGTCGAAAAAAGTTCAGTTAATATCCCCCAAGAAATGATAGACGCACAATTAGAAAATATGATGCGCGACATCGAATATAGATTGATGTATCAAGGGGTTTCGCTTGAGCAATACGCCAAATTGTCTGGCACGACAGTCGAAAAATTGAAAGAAGATAGACGCGACGATGCCAAGAAGTCAGTTAAGACAAGACTTGTTCTCGAAAAAATTATTGAAGATGAGAAAATGGAAATTACAGCCGAAGAAGTCGACAATAAAATGCAAGAACTTGCAAAAAATTCCAATAAATCATTTGAAGAATTTAAAAAATCACTTCCAAAACAACAACTTGACTATATAATTAATGATGTTATTGTCAATAAACTATATGACTATCTCGCAAGTCAAAACACTTTCATTGATTAGATTGCTTTTGTTGAAATCGTTAATCAATATTTATTATGACAAGAAAGTAGTTTTGATATAGCAATTTTATGAGAAAAAAAACAAAACAAGGAGTAAATTATGTTGATACCATCAGTTATAGAAAAGAATTCAAACGGCATATTCAATTATGACATCTACTCGCGCTTATTAGAGGATAGAATAATTTTTTTACCGCCAAATCCAATCGATGCGGACATCGCAAACTCCGTTATCGCGCAATTATTGTATCTTGAATCAAAGGACAAAGATAAAGATATATTTCTTTATATCAATAATCCGGGTGGCGAAGTCTATAGCGGTATGGCAATCATCGACACAATGAATTTCATTTCTTGCGATGTTTCAACCATTTGTGTAGGGCTTGCCGCCTCTATGGCGTCATTGATTTTGGCGAGTGGAACAAAAGGCAAACGCTTTGCACTTCCACACAGTAGGATAATGATTCATCAACCGCACGGCTATGCGCAAGGGCAAACAACAGACATTCTCATTCAAGCAAATGAGTCGCAAAGAGTCAAAGAAGAGAGCGTCAAGATTTTGATGAACGCCACAGGCAGAACATTCGACGAAGTGATGAAAGACGTGGACCGCGACAACTATATGACTTCACTCGATGCAAAGGCGTACGGAATAATTGACAACGTTATGTCGACGCGCCCAACCCAAACAAAATAACAAGGAGATTTTATGACATATAATGACGAACTAAAATGTTCATTTTGCGGACGAAGCAAAAAAGAAGTTGGCAGACTTGTTTCTAATGCCGACGGAGAAATTTGCATTTGCGACACTTGTGTCAAAGTGTGTCGCGAAATACTAAATGCAGATGAACGCACAATGTCTACAAACGAAAAAGTGAATTTATTGCCCCCCGAAGAAATTAAGACATTTTTGGATGATTTTATTGTCGGGCAAGATGATGCAAAGCGTATTTTGTCTGTAGCGGTTTATAATCACTATAAGCGCATAAATTATCTTGTCGACCACGCAAATTCGGACGACGGCATCGAACTTGATAAAAGCAATATTTTGCTTATCGGGCCAACTGGAAGCGGTAAAACATTGCTTGCAAAAACACTTGCAAAAATTCTAGACGTTCCATTCGCTAGCGCGGACGCCACAACATTGACCGAAGCAGGATATGTTGGCGACGACGTTGAAAATATCTTGTTAAAATTGATAATTGAAGCAAAATTTGACATCAAACGCGCCGAAAGAGGCATAATTTACATCGACGAAATAGACAAAATTGCTAAAAAATCAGAAAATAGGTCAATTAGTCGCGATGTTTCGGGCGAAGGTGTGCAACAAGCGTTGTTAAAAATTCTTGAAAGCACAGTTGCAAATGTTCCCCCACAAGGTGGGCGCAAGCATCCTCAACAAGAGACAATTCCGATTGACACAACAAATATATTGTTCATTTGCGGTGGCGCATTTGTTGGACTTGACAAAATCGTTGAAGAGAGAAAATCTGAGAAAAAGAGCGTCGGTTTTGTGTCTACAATAGGCAAAGAAACTGACCAAAAAGATTATAGATTTGTCAAAGATATGCAACCACAAGACCTCATCAAATTCGGACTTATTCCCGAATTTGTAGGGCGTTTACCAGTCGTTACAGGGTTGCAACCACTTGATGAAGAGTCGCTCATCAATATCATAACAAAGCCAAAAAATAGCATAATCAAACAGTATAAGCAAATGTTTGCAATCGACGGAGTCGAGCTCGACTTTACCGACGACGCGATCAAATATGTGGCTGAACGTGCCATCAAATTAGGTACAGGCGCGCGCGGACTTCGCACAATAATGGAAGAAAGTATGCTTGAGCTTATGTACAAAATCCCATCTGATAAGTCAATCAAAAAAGTAGTCATTACACGTGACTATCTTGACAAAAAAGCCGACGCCGAAATTACGCGCGGGGAGATAATACCTAAAATTGAGAAACAAAAACCAGTGCGTAAATCAGAACCAAAAGTTGATATGAAAGTCGTCCATAACTAAAGTTGATTAAGTTTGTAAAATATGAATAAATAGCAAAAAGCAAGGTAAATAAAATTTTCCTTGCTTTTTAAGTTAGTATATATTTTGGAGCAGGTGAAGGGAATCGAACCCTCACAACAAGCTTGGGAAGCTTGTGTTCTACCACTAAACTACACCTGCATACTGTGCATCCGTCCTTGTTGTTTCTACCAATCGTAGCCGTCACTTTATCGACTCCCCCAAAGCAACCTTGTGGCACATACTAGTTCCTACTTAATGCTGCTGCGGTCAGGCTCTGACATGGTTCACAGGTTAATATTGCACAAGACCTTGAGTTCAACATCGAAAAATGCTACTTGCGAAAGGCGCGAAGACCCCGAAAACGGCATTCGACCCTACTATAGCGGATTGTAGGATTAGGGCACCGCTAGCTCCCCGCCTAGCACAGCAAAAGAATTATAGCATACTTTATTTTTTTTTGCAAGCAATTTGACTAGTTTTGCAAATTATCACAATTGCTATGCGAATGTTAATTTTGATAGTTTTTCTCTAACAAAAATTAAATTTGATTGAGAGTTCTGACATTTTTATATTATTGAAAGCATTTTTTTGTTAAATAATCGCAATTACTAGATTTTTTTCATTAGGAGTATTGCATTTTTTTAAAAAATATGGTAAACTAATGTAAATTAAAGGAGATTAGTATGGCAATTGAAGAAATAAACTCAAATGTAGACAATGCAAAAAAGAGTGTAACTACTTTTGAAGAGATTGCAAAACAAGATTTTGAAACTCGTAGAAGTAAAGAAGTCGAATTGATGAAGAAAATTGTTTATGGAAGAACTCCATTAAATATCTTAAAGAGTGTTAGTCAACGCAATGTAGCAGTCAACGCGTCTTCAACAACCGCCGACGGCAAAACCAATACAGCCTCAGCCCCTAGAAGAATGACGGCAAAAGCCTTTATCGAGACGGTTATGACGATTCGCAATCTATCAGGTCAAAACGTGATGATTCCTGACAAAGACATCGAGAAAATGGGTTTGGAGCTTGCCCCATATGCAAAGCCTTTCTATGATAAAGACAACAACAAATTTTATGAGATTAGTTTTACAAAGCGTAGTCCACAAAATAATAACAAAAATTTAAATTTCTACGCAAATAAGAAAATTTCTCAAGAACTTGTAGATAATCTTTACGCACCAAGTGCCACTATGCAAGATGGGCATAATCCAGATGTGCAATCAGCACTTGAAATTTGCGAGAAATTAAGCGCACATACAGGTGTTACGCTTATGCCTAATGACAAGGTAAATGTATTTATGCCGTCAAATGCTGGCAGATTTAAGAGAAAGGCAAAAGACATTTTGTCCACAATTACACTAAACAAGTGGAAATCAAAGAAGTTTGTGCCACAATCGGGCAATCTTTATATGAACACTAAAGGAATGAATTCCACAGACATATTAACAAGTTATGTTTCAAATTGTGCAATGAGATCATTTGATACAAATCTCAGTACATTCCTAAATGTCGTCCGCAATGATCGCGAATTCTTGAACCAAGATGCAAAAGACAAAGAAGCACAAATTAATGCCTATAAAAAAGATTATGAACTCATCAAATATAAGCTTCACAATATTTGTACAGACTTGATTGCAAGTGAAATGTGCAAAATGTTGCCAGATACGGAAGCGGAAGGTAGACTTGCCTTAAGCGAAGGGTACCAAATTTCAGCAGTACAAAAGATGAATGAACTTGGTAAATATCTCAACGACCCATACGTGATGAAATTTATTTCCACAACCGTCACAGATTCAGTTTCGCGCTATAATGCAAATTTCGCATTCACGCCACAACAAATCGTTGACGCAAATTGCAAAGTTTGTGGATACAAAAATCTTTTTGAAAATGCGAATAGAGATACAGCACTCTATGGCGAATATGAAGTGCCGTTGAATAATGATTTCAAATTCTCAACATATCCAACAAAGGAAGCGGAGAAAACAGTACAAGAAGAAAGTGAAATGAAAATGTCTGATGTTTCTAAAACTCCAAATGTAGTGTTAGGGGATAAAGAGATGCACGATGTTTCTAACACACCAAAAGCAGAAGAAGTGGATTCAACGCAAGACTTAGAAAAGGAAGAAAAGTCTGGTGAAAGTGTACATATCATTGACACAACAGGCACCGCAACAGTAAGCCCAGAAAATGTGGATAGTGTGGCTATGGATGGAACTCAGCGATTCGTTGATTTTGGCAATGAAGTTTCAGAAGATAAAGAAACACCAGAGAACGCCACGAAAGAAAATGAATTTTCCCCATTGATTATTCCCGTTAATGAGAAAGTTAAAGACAAAGTTAATAACAAAATGAGAGGGACGTATTTATATTATCCAGAAAATACCCCAATTGTTAAGCGCGATTCGAAATTAGCTGATGCTCCGATTGTTACACGCGATAAAGAGTATGTAATCAAACCAGCAAAAAATGTTGACCCTATATTTAGCAAGTCAATCAAAACATTTGGGGAAAGAACACCAGAATCAATTGAAAAGAGTATAACAAAGTACGTCGTTGGTTTGACAGAAAAAGCGCTCAAAGAGAAAAGTCTAAGCGACAAAAATCACGCCGTCGACAAAGAAGGTCTAAGTACCCTTTCCGCTGAAAGAGCGCGTTCAATTTCTGACAACCAAAATGCAGTGACAACTTTGTACAATAGTGCACACACCCGTAAGACCGCAAAACAAGCTGCCGATGTGATTGATAAAGCTTCTATTTCAAATGATGAGATGGAAAAAATACAAGCCAAAACACTCAATGAACTCGAAAAAATAAATGAAAATGAAGTTGAGAAAGTTATTCAAGCATATAATCAATATAAAGATAAATACCCAGATTGGGGAACTGCAAAAACTCCTGCAAAATTTGTAAATTTCTACTATAAGAACATTGTTGGAGCAGAAACAAAATACGGTAATGACCTAAAGAGGGAAATCAAAGATGCTTGCCGTAGGATGGATGCATCAATTGCTGAGAATGTGAAGGCTAAATATAGTGGCAAAGAAATGGACCAAGGACATGGTTTGTAAATCTAAAATAAATATCAACCAAATACTAGCAATAGAAACTAAAGTGTTTAATTGTGATGTAACATTATAAAAACAAAAGGAGATAAATATGGACGCAAACGACCCAAAAGTAATTGAGTTAAGTTTCAAAGTTCTCGAATCAATTATACTTAAATGCGAGGGCAAAGATTATGATGAAACAATGAAAGTTGCTCAAATTATGAATCAAAATGCACAAATTGGAGATTATCCAGAAGAAATCAAACTTGCATATACCGAAGCAATCAGCAAGTTGCAAACATTAAATCAAGACCAAATCAATGATTTGCGCGAGATGCTCAAATCTGAAGATTAATTCATTTCGATGAATTCAAATAAAGAACCGCCAAATTTTGTCGGTTCTTTTGCATAAATTAATAAAAAATATTTTTAATATTGATAAATTGATTGTTAAAATATAGATTTTGTGGTAAAATATCGTCAAAGGATTTTGTATATATATGATAAAAAATAGTGAAAACGAAAATAGCAACGCAATGCGCTTCATTACCGCTTACAACACCATCGACAACGCTTTGCGTTCTATCTATAATTTTAAGCGAAATATGACATATGCGGATATGATAAGGCGCGCATCAAACCTAAATTATGTAGTCAGGAAATACGAAGACAAACTCATCGATTACGGCAGGTTGCGCAACGCAATCGTGCACTCAAGTTTAGATGACGTCATTATCGCAGAGCCACATATTGATGTTCTCTTAGAATTTGAGAAAATCGCGTCTTTGTTAAGCACGCCCCCAAAAGCGCTTTCAACAATTGCCACGCGCGACGTTATAACATTCCAGGCGAACACCCCCGTATCTGAGGTTTTGAAAATAATGTCAAAACGCGGATACAAGAATATTCCAATATACGAAGATGATGCACTTATTGGAGTCGCAAACGCTGGCAAACTTGCCGAAACGCTCGGTTCCGCACTGCTTGCGTGTGAGAACTTGCAAGATTTTGTTACACAAACAACAATTGGAGACATTTTAATGCAAGCCATAGACGAAAATTATTATATTATTACAAATTCCAAAGTAACAGTTGAACAAATTATGGAATTATTCAACACGAATCGCAAATTGCTCGTCATATTGATTACCCAAAATGGGAATAATCTTGACAAACCTCTCGGCATTATAACAGTTGGCGACGTCGTCGATATGAATAAAATACTAGATTTGTATTGATGTAAATTAAGTCTACCAATTTAAATAAAACAGGAAATAAAAAATGGAAACAAAAGATTTAATTATATACGAAGACAATCACATAATGGTTGTCATCAAACCTCAAAATATCCCAACCCAAGCGGACGCCAGCGGGGATGAGGATATGCTCACATTGCTCAAAAAATACATCAAAGAGCGCGACAACAAACCCAATAATGTCTACCTTGGACTCGTACATCGCCTCGACCGCCCAACTGGGGGAGTTATGGTTTTTGCAAAAACTAGCAAATCAGCAAGCAGACTTTCTGCACAAATGAAAGACGGCGGATTTGAAAAACGTTATGTCGCAGTCCTAAACGGAGTACCTAAAGACAAGCGAGCAAAGCTTGTCCATCATTTAAAAAAGGATGAGTACAACAACATCGTCAGTATCGTACCAAGTTTGACAACTGGGGCGAAGCGCGCTGAACTAGATTACACGATTTTGGATACGAAAGACAATCTTGCGCTCGCTATGATTTTACTTTACACAGGGCGCGGGCACCAAATTCGCGTGCAAATGAACGCCATTAATTGTCCAGTTTGTGGCGACCAAAAGTACGGAACAGGGCAAGCAAAAGGGAATCTCGCGCTTTGGGCATACAACCTAAAATTTGAACATCCAACAACAAAAGAAAAAATGAATTTTATAGTTATGCCCCCTAAAGAATACCCATTCAGCGAATTTGATATTGACCGCTTTCTCAGTATTCGCGTCGAATAGTGTTACCCAGTATAGGTAAGATTGCGAATACGCCCAGTTGACTTTAGTGGACGGCGCACTTTAGTTCCTTTAATGTGTGTTTGTTTTTGGGACAATCGCGTATAGTGCCCTAAATCACTATCGTGTATCCACTCAAATAAGGAAGCATTTTCAACAATAATCGACAACAACAAACGCAATATTCTAAAATACTACACATAATATGTGTTAGTATTTTTTTATGGAAAAAACAACTAAAAAAGCATTACCAAAACAAATAGTAAAGTATATCACATTTCTATCAATGATGATTGTTCTTAATTCTGCAACACTCAACGGCAATTTGCAGCCCTTTGGCTTTGCAATGTTTTTTGCATTGATTTGGTGCAATCAAAATATAATACTTGTCTCAATTACATATTTTCTTTCTAGTATTATTTTTGGATTTACTATAGAAATAATTGTGTGTACTTTTTCAACAATTGCATTATTTTTATTTTTCTATTTTTTGCATTATAAATTTAAGAAACCACTCAACATTTGGTTGATTTTGGTTTACGGATTTTTGTGCCAAGTAGCATTTTTGTATTACACAGTCTCAAGTATTAGTGGACTATATTTGAGCCTTGTGTATATGTCAATAGGACTAATATTTTTACTTGCAACATTGACTTTTTTTCAAGCATTTGTTAGGAAAAAATTTTGCAATTTCAATATCGACGAATATGTTAGTGCAGGTCTATTTTTAGCAGTGTTTTCACTAGGGCTATCAAATTTTGCCCCATTTAATATTGCACTTGTTCAAATTTTTGCAATTTTTATGTTGTTATTACTTAGAAACATCAACAAAAAATCTATTCTTTTAGCATCAATTGCAATGGGACTAGGTGCAAGTCTTAATTCACTTTTTGCAGGATACCTATATCTTTTTTGCGGTTTAGCTGTTATAATATGCGCGTATAACAACAAAAATCTGTTTTTACTAATTTGTACCGCACTGCTCTTTGATTTATTTGTGGGGTTATATGTGCAAGCATTCCCAGTCTACCATTATCAGTCTTTGTTTGCAACATTTTTGGGATGCATCGCATACATACTTTTACCCAAGCACTGCAAAGAAGCACTGCTTGAATTATGCGTAAGTGGCAAGAAAGAAATGCTCATCGCAAACACCTTAAATACTCAAGCAAAGAAACTAAATCGTAAGGTTTTGGAAACCGCCGAAATATTTTCCGAACTACAAAATTTGTTTTCATCAATGTCGCATCAACAAATGACACAAGATGAAATTATCAGTACAATTACGCAAGAACTCATTCAAAAATCTTGTCAGGGTTGCAAAAATCAAAATAATTGTTTGCGTTTGACGAGTAATGAAACAATGAAACTTCTGCACAATCTCGTGTTCATAGCATTGCAAAAAGGGAAACTTACACTTGTCGACATCGAAAATAGATTTTCTAGCAAATGTATAAAAATAAATACACTATTAACACAATTAAATTCAATGATAAAGGAATTTAACAAATATCAAAATTCCATCACACAAGCAGACATTTCGCACAAAGTTATCTCAAAATGTCTTGGGGGCGTTAGCACAATTTTGCAGGAACTTGCCAGCAATATCGACAGTCAAATTTATCTAGACGCGCAACTAGAAAAAGATATACAAGACGAATTAACCTACGAAGGTATTCTTTGTCGTGAAATTTTGCTTTATGAGAAAGACAAAAGCATAACAATTATTTTGCTTGTCAAAAATGAAAATCTTTTCAAAACAAAACTTATAAACGCAGTTTCTCGTACCACAAAGCAAAAAATGACGATTTCATCAACGCAAGCAAGCTCAACCCCCAATTATAGCACAGTGATATTGAAACCACAACCTAAATTTGACATAACATATGGCATCAGTTGCCGTACCAAAACAGATAGCGAAGCAAGTGGCGACACACATTCATTTAACAAAATCGACGACGATAAATTTATATTCGCACTTTGCGACGGAATGGGTAGTGGCACAAAAGCGCGCCAAGCGAGTGAACTCAGCATTGGCATCATTGAAAATCTCTATCGTGCAGGCTTCAATAGCGAAACAATCATCGACTGCACCAACAATTTACTTTCAATGTCCGCAACTGAAGTGTTCTCCGCAATCGACATCGGTGTCATAGACCTAAAAAACGGAATTTGCGACATAATCAAAATAGGTGCACCCGTCGGCTATATAAAACATAGCGATAGCACCGAAATCATCCAAGCAGGGGCACTGCCACTTGGTATTCTAGAAGAATTACACCCCAACATAACAAAAACCGTACTATCGCACGGCGAATGTATAATATTTATCTCCGATGGCATTCTAGATGCCTTTGAAGATGAAATAATCTTGCAAACATTCATCAACAACTTTGATACTAAAAATCCCCAAACACTCTCGGATGCAATCTTAAACGAAGCAGTGCACCGCACCCGCGACGCCCCCAATGACGATATGACCGTATTCGTCGTCCGTACCCTCAATAAAATTTGACAAAGAAAAGCCTTATTATGCTACCGCGGGTGCGAAAGCGCACGGCTGTTGATAGCTGGCGCCGTCAATGAGTGTGGGTACGCCATAACCAACCGCGACCCCTTCCGGGAGATTGCGACGTTGTCAAGGTATGGGCGTGTCCATATAAGCAGACGTACCTAATGTATTACATAGTGCGATAAGTAAGCTTTTGGGCACAATACTCCATTGACTATCTCGCAATGACGATAAAGAAAGTACCTTACCACAATAATAAGGACGCTATTTTAATAAAACAGCTTTTTAAAAAGCAAGTACAAGTACTCCCCTTGGGTCATTCAGCGTTATTGAAGCAGTACTAGCACCATTATTATCAAATAATTCCTTATTATTAAAGTGGTAGAAGTACTAACTTTGG
>CAZAYL010000018.1:0-22966 GCA_964489405.1 uncultured Lachnospiraceae bacterium
CCCCACAATGCGGGTTTGATTTTCGCTCTGAATGACCTAAAGAGAGTACTTGTACCACTTTGATAATAAGGAATTTATTTGATAATAATGGTACTAATACTTGCTTAATATGTTTGAATGACATAAAGTAAGTGCTTGCACTTGCTTTTAAAGATATTATTTACTTTTATAATAAAGTACTAGCACAATGAGATTAGTGCTAGTACTTACTTTTTAAAAAACTATTTTATTTAAATAAAAATCTTATAAATAGGTAACATCACACAAATGCAATGACCCAATTATTTTCGGACGTCACTAAAAATTTCCTTGACAATTGGTAATGGAGAAATTTTTAGCGTTGTACGCGAAAGTGGTCCTGAGATGAAGAAACATTCACCTATATTTGCTGTTACGATACTATCTTGCTCGTCCTCGTTGATTTCACCTGCATTTTTGTACAAGCCGACAAGGTCGGAGATGTCGTTTGGTGCAAGTGAGAAAATCATTGAGTATTGCGAAGCGTTGATGACCGCACTTGATTGTCGTGCAATTTCTGGCGAACCGACAAAGTCTTTGATGTTTTGCGTGATGATGATTTGCATCCCGCCGTATTTTCTGATACGTTTTGCCATTTGCGCCATAAAGTCAAGCGCCATTGGATATTTCGGGTTGATGAAAGTGTGCGCTTCGTCGACTGCTATGACTATCTTGCGGTTACTTTTGTTAAGTGTATTGAAATCCTTATTTCTAATGATTTCATTTTCAAGATATTTAAAGACAAGCAACATTTGTGCGTTTGTTGTGATTGTGTTTCGGTTAGAAATCAATGACAAGAATGAGAATGTAACAAAGTTTTCTGAAGTTTCGATTGATGTCGGACCATTCCATAACTTACTGTTACGTCCACCAGTTGCGAATTTCTTGACATAGTTTTCGATAATTTGAAGATTACGTTTGATGTATTCGTCAGTTTCAGTCTCAATTCTTCCCAAAATAAGTGCGTATAAGTCGTCAAAGATTGGGAAGTCGGCAGGTTTCAAGTTGGTAATATTTGTTTCCATCGTAATCCCTTTTGATGTATAAACATCGGCAACAAGGGAGTTCAAAAGTTCGAATGCGTCGCTTGGCATTCCTTCCATAATTATACGGAAGAATTGCTCCAAAAATTGTAGGTGTAAAGCATACGCGTCACCGACGCCCTTGCTTTTTCTTTGTTTTTCGTACTCCTCGTACTCTTCTTCAGTCATATCTTCAACTTTGACGCCATACTCGTCATCATCATCTTGCAAAGTTGCGTTGATGTGGAATGGATTAAGTATACCATTGCGACTAGAACCGACGTCAATCAATTTTCCTTTCAAGTTCTTAACAAGTGGGGCGTATTCATCTTCGGGGTCGAGAATGAATATGCGCGCATTGTCGGCGGAAAGATTCGCAAGCAGTGTTTTTGTTGCGAAAGATTTACCTGAACCTGATTTTCCGACAACGACGATATTACTGTTGACGCGAACCGAGTCTCTTTTGTAGAAATCGACAAAGACAGGTAGCGAATTGTAACCAAGGTAGAAACCGCTTTCGTCTTGTAGTGCATTACTAATAAATGGGAACATTCCTGCAAGTGAACTTGTCTGTATCCCGCGGACTGAGTCTTTGACTTTGTCAATTTTAGAAATATTGTTACTGACAAACTCGTCGACTTGGCGTCCAAACATTTCAGAATATCTAAAACCATTTTGCTTAAGTGTAGCACGGACTTCTTTCTTTGCACTTTCTTCACAAACGATGTGGATATTGACGTCATAAAGTTCTTCGTTTGCATTCTTAATATTGCTCAAAAGTTCACGCAAAGTCTCGATATGTGTTTGATATTCAATTTGCTTAGAACTTCTCAGTGAGTATGAGGCTTGTGACTCCATTTCAATTAGAGCGCGGTCAATTTGTCTTTCCGCCTTTAGTCGTTGTACTGGTTTTATATTGACAACTACTTTTGTACGGTCGAGATTAAAGAAATTATAACCCCATCCATTCCCTACTGTAATTGGATAGTCGGTAATGACAAAATTTTTGTAGGGCTTGCCGTCAATGATGGTTTTACCCATCTTGAACTCGACTTTGTCTGGTGTTGCCCACGTAACTTGCTCACTGAGTGGGACAATTTCAATTTCGCGTTCGTCAAAGTCTTTGCCATAATTCGCTTTCAAGAACACTGTCAATTCTTGTGCTTGCAAAGCGTGTGAAGAAATTGGGGTGGAACTTGTGCGGAGTGCGGTCAACATACCCTCGGTTGTGATTTCAAGTTGTTCTTTGTCCTTATCATACACAACTATGTAGTATGAGTCCTTATAAATACGGTCTTCATCATTGATTGTACGCAAATAATCAAGGCGTGCTTCAAAAATTTCAGAACGCACTTCAATTTCTTCGGCGGTCATTTCGCCCTCGCTTTGAAGTTCCATAAGTCCATCATACTTGCGTTCTTCAGAAAGTAAGTATTTATCGAAAATCATTGCTTTGTTGATTTTGACAATGCTTGCTTGTTGTGTTTCGGTCATACGCTTGAGAGCATTGCCGATTGTGTTGATGAGTAAATTTTGCTTGTAGTCATTGAGCATAAAGAACTCGACGGGTTCGATTTCAATGACTTGCGCGTAATATTCGCGCTGATAACTAATGAACCGTCCTTCTACAATAGCGTCATATGGAATTATTTCAGTCATTGGCGCATATTTGCGCATCATATGCTTGCTAAATTTCTTTTTAAGCGCCAAAAATCTAAACGCTAGTCCGATTGTGAGATATAGTCGAATCCCGTCAGCAACAGGCATCCAAAGACTGATAAAAAGTGCAAGCCACGCAATCGCTATATAAATTTTGTATGGCAAATTGCTTTGCAAAAATAGAATAAAGCCTATAATTGCAATCAATGCCAATATCATATCGCTAAGAGTTATGTTTTTCAAAAACTGCATCTTAACTTTTGTTTTTCTTGGAATAAACCTTTGCATAATTCTCCTCTGTAATTCAAACTTTAGATTTTATTCTGTAGTAGTTTTTTCAACTTTAAATTCGAATTTTATTTTGTATTTTTGTCTTATATTTAACCCATCGTCGGTCGTCATAACAACATTTATTTCTATAATTTTATCTTCGTCAAATGCAACAGAACGATAAATAAGTCGGTAGTCTTTCGTTATACTAACAAGCGCTGAATACTCGCTTGGAATTTCAAAACTAATAAATTTTGACGTACTTGAGATATTGATATCATTCCCTCCAGTAATTTTCAATCCAAACAATTCTTGCTCTCTCAGCTTCAACCCACCTGTATCATCTGCATTGTTATGGAGAACATCGCTTGAAACAGTCATCATATATTTTTCGTCGTCCGTTGTATATCCAGTATTTGTATTCCACAAAAGCTTACTTGCAAAATCAGAATAAAGCGTCCCAGAAACATGGATTGTATCAAAAACAGTTGTTGAACTATTATTCAATGATGAACATACAATGTCAAATTCTTTGCCAAGTTCTTTTATTCTAATATTGGCGATTTTCTCATTAGTTTTTTTCTCATCGGTTGCATTACTCTCTTCATTTTGGGTCGTTGGAGTAGTTGGTGTATATGCTTCAATCGCTCCATATTGAGAAGTTTCACTTGTAACCGCTTGCTCAAAACTTATGTTCGAAATTTTTAGTGGGGTTGGTTCGAGGTAGTCCGTTCCTTTTGTTTTGTTTTCCAAAATTTTGACAGTTCCTGCCGTCAGTGTTGGTTTGTAAAGTTCAAATTCTTTGAAGTTTTTATCTTTATCATACATACCCCATTTAACGCTAATTTTGCTAAGTTCGTTTTTGTTAGTATCAGTATTTGTTTCGGACTCATATGTAACAATACCAGTGAGATTGTAGACCAACTTACCATCCACTTCTTTTGCATATGTGTATACCTTTGTGCCATCATTATTTGTTGTATAGTCGTCAAGGCTTGTATTGATTTGGATTTTCTCAATCGGAACATCAATTACATAGAATTTGAATAATCCTAAATTTTCATAACCGTCAGATGTGCTTGTCGTTCCAGTATAATACATCAATTGAACATTTTGTTCGATGTACTCATTCGGTAAATTACTACTATTGAACTCGACATTGAGATAATACTTTTGTTGGTTTTGTGCAATCTCTTCATATGTCAAGGTTGGGACTAAGGTTGCTTCATCTTTTTTACTTGTTATTGCGCGCAACCACGCCCCTGTTGTTGATGTATTGTTGTATGCGTCAAACAATGCGCCGTCGCTATTTGCTTCAAGCGTAATTTCGACACTGCTACCACACGAAACGGCGATAGGCATTGTTCCAATTTCCGTATTAACCGATGAATTGCCATCTCCAGACGAAATTTCAACATATCCACTGACTTCAACAAGGTCTTCGACGACTTTAAACAAAACGTCTTTACTTTGTGCGATTGAGAAGAACGTCGGGATATTTTCAGTCTTTATCGCACCATTTTCGTCAAGGACATTGCCATACTGGTCAAATCTCATTATATTGCCGTCGGTGTCGATAGGGTTGCCATCAATGTCGGTCTTAATCACACACGCACGCAAAACAATTGTTCCTCTTGCGAGTGTTTGGACAATGCTTGGGTCGGTCAATGAATTCCCGCGCACTTCACGCCCAAAGTTTGCAAAAGTTACATCTGAAAGTCCGATGATTTCTTCCCCTTGCTCATTGGTAAATACTTTATCTTTGTACTGCGTGCCATTATGGTACACGCCGACTGCAAATAATTTCACTTCAAAATATGATGTAGATGTTTTGCCATTTTCTGGCACTATCTCAATGTTATTTTCCCATTCCCAAAGGGTATCACTGTAGGCAGTTGTGATTGTTTCGCCGTATTTGACGATATCTTTCAAAACTTGGTCATTGTATGTTTTGTTTGAGTCTGATTTGCTTGTACCCTCAAAATTCAGTGCTTTGACATTGTCGAGATTGACGTCAAATGATGATGTCGTGGCTGAAAGTTCTGAATTTGGCAATGTTACATTGATTGTAAGACCATTTGACGGATATTGCAAAACAGTAAAATTCCATTTATTGTTCTTTGTATCTTTTTCGACTTTAAGTTCCGACTCTTTTTGCGATGTAATGATGATATCGTCGAGTAGAGCGTCAAAATATGTACTGCTTCCGTTGCTTGCTTTGAGCGTTATACCTAGGTCGGATGCTGAGAATGATTTTGTTTTGAAAAGGTCGAGTTTTATCACTCCGCTACCTATTTCAATAGCGGTAAGCGTAACTTCTTTGACTTCAATTGTCATACACGCATACACATAGCGTCCGACAAGTTTCTCTTCTGGAATATATCCTTCATCTTCGGGTTGGTCGGGAATGTAGTTGTTGACAAAATCAATGTCATCATATGTCTTTAGGGCGCGCACCCAAATCTTGGTTTTC
The DNA here is from genome assembly GCA_964489405.1 of uncultured Lachnospiraceae bacterium. Lineage (GTDB taxonomy): Bacteria > Bacillota > Clostridia > Christensenellales > UBA1242 > CAKVOD01. The sequence continues at coordinate 5,443 of CAZAYL010000018.1, forward strand.
CCGACTTTCTGCGCTGTAATTTTGCCATTGCCGTCGATTGAAACGACGTCATTTGCGCTAGCGCTATCAAAATAATATTCGTAAGTTTTCGCACTTTTTCTAAATTTTGAAAATACTGAATTATTGTCGAGATGTGTTGGGTCTTTGGAGTTAGCGGGCAAAAAACTGGTCGTGATGTTTGCTGTTTCACTCTCATATATGTAGTATACTTTTTCGCCCTCTACGTCTTCTGACTGCATATTTGTGCTTGTCATCTCAAGTTCTGTGACTGGGATATCCACAAAAACACAAAGGGGCGATTTCATATACAACCCTTGCTCATTTTTGATATTGATGAAGCAAAAACCGCCCTTGTTAGTGCCGTCCGCATTCTTTGTAACGGTGATTGGGATAGGCTCGTTGAGTTTTGCTTCTTTTGGAACAGTGATGACGTCTTCATTTGTTGATGTAAGGTAAATTTTTGTTTCTGTAACGATATTTTCGTCAATTACATTGCCGTCGTCGTCGGTCTTGGGGGTTGTTTTGCCCTTGACAATTAATGTTGCGTCCGCCAAAATATTGGGGTTTTCGCTTTCAGAGATGCCGTTTAAGCGCAAAACGGGCTGGTTGTTGACATACTCGATGCGCGGGTTGTCCGCACTTTCAATGATAATGTCCTCGGCATAGACAGTTTTTGGCGTATAATAACCCAAACAAAATGCCACTATAATTGATGCCCATATAATGAATATAATTGCACAAAAGCAATACGAAATGGTCGCTAATGTGTTTAGAAAACTCGCTTTCTTCATACTTTCCTCTTTGTTTCGATTATTATTTGCAAATTTGATATTATTATATCAATTATGGCAACTTAAGTCAAACATTTTGGGGGCTAACAATGACATTTTGTAGAATTATGTTATATAAATAAAAAAGCATTGTATAATAAATGTTGAGGATATAAATGTATGATTTTATCATCGTGCTGGTGCAAGGCGGGCTTAGGGGCGCGATAATAAAGCTTTTATTGATTGTGGGCTGACGCGTGGCGGGCTTGCGGGCGCGATACCGCACGCGGGGCACGCGGTTCGCGAGATTCCTACGCTTCATCAAACCCTACAATGCGGGTTTGATTTTCGCTCTGAATGACCCAGAGAGAGTACTTGTACTACTTTGATAATAAGGATTTATTTGATACTAGTGGTACTGGTATTTGCTTAATAAACCTGAATGACCCAAGGTAAGTACTAGCAACTACTTTGATAATAAGGATTTATTTTAATATAAAAAGAGTACTAACACAATGGTTTAGTACTTGCTTTTTAAAATATTGTTTCATTTTTTGTCATTTTGTCATTATGATTTATGTACTAATTTATTGTACCACATTCTCTCGCTTTGAATGACCTTAAGTGAGTGCTTGCAATTGCTTTAATAATGATATTTTTCTTTATCATAGTGGTACTAGCGCTTTTTTTAGAAAAAAATGTTTTTATGTAATTAATATTTTTTATTATTTTGCATATTTTGAGTTATAGCGGGCGATTGCTTCGCGGATATACCGCTTCGCACTATCACTGTTTTCGACGCCAGTTATGTCGCAAAACTTATTTTCGAGTGCTTTGTATGACTTGAAGAAATGAACCATTTCGTCAAAGATATGCGCTGGCAATTCGTTTATGTCGCTATATTTGTTATAAAATTTATCACTTTTTGCGACTGCGACAATTTTCTCGTCATTTTCGCCACCGTCAATCATTTTAATGACTGCGATTGGTTTACATTCGACTAGACTCAAACTAATAAGTGGTTCACTACACAAAACGAGAACGTCGAGTGGGTCGCCGTCATCGCTCAATGTCTTAGGAATGAAACCATAGTTTGCTGGATAGACCATTGATGTTGATAGGACTCTGTCGAGCATAATCATACCTGTTTCTTTGTCTAGTTCGTATTTCGCTTTGCTCCCTTTTGTAATTTCAATTACTGCTGTAAATTCTTCTTCTTTTACTCTATCGTTAGATAAATCGTGCCAAATATTCATTGTATTCTCCTAATTAAAATGTTGTTTTTAAAATTTCGACAATATTTTGAAGATTTTCGAAAAGTTCTCTTTCTTCGATGTCTTCACTCTTGGAGCCTTGTCCGCTCTCTTCAAGTTCCGCGATTGCTTGTTCGACTTCGCTAATCAATTTGTCACGCTCATTCTTATTGACGTTGTCTTCCATTGCCATTGCGGCGGTTCTTTCAGAAAACTGACGCAATTTCTTGTCGAGTTCGTTTTTCTTGCGTTGATTATTATCGCTTTCGCTTGAAAGCAAAATTTTCTCATTAAATAAATGTCCGTTAATTTCTGAACCAAAGTTCATAACTTCGAACAAGTATTTCCCGCTGATGCGGAGCGTGGTCAAAAGCGGGACTAGGTCGCCTTTGCCTGCAACTATACAAAAAGTATTGATATTAGGTTCTGTATAATTAATTTTCAGTGCGTCGACGACAATTCTTAGGTCGAGTTTGCTTTTGTTGCGTTTTCTAAAACGCATAGTTGTGCAAGTGTCGATGCCCATATATGTGATTGTGTCGCCCCAATTGGTGTGCTTGCGCTCATTGTAGCCATAAAGTTTGATGTAGTCAACTGCGCCTTGCTTCTTCAAAACTTTCAAGATTTCGTGAAAATTGTCGAGTGAAACATCTACATTGTCGACATCCACAAGAAGTGCTATGTGTCTATCTTCCATTTTTATTTCTCCTTCATTTCCCTTTTATAATAAAATAGATATTGTTGTGCGTAGCCTGATAGGTCGCCAAATCTTTCGCACATTATTTTTGATTTCTGCAAGAGAGATTTATTCTTAAGGTCAAAATACTCATCACAGACGCGCGACATCCACACGTCGACGGGAAAGACCTTCTTGCGACCAAGCCCAAACAACATAATACAATCAGCAACTTTTTCGCCCACGCCTTTCAATTTTAGCAATTCCGCTTTGCAAGTGCAGTCGTCGGCACAAACAAAATTTTCGAGTTTATCATAACTCAAGTTTTTGATTGTATCGACGAGATATTGCGAGCGGTACCCGCAACCGAATTTATCAAAGTCTTTTTTTGTAACTTGCTGGAGTGCTTGGAGTGTTGGAAATGCAAAATAATTATCGCACTTTTGCCCAAAACTTGCACACAGCAAATTGATTGTGCGTTTGATGCGTGAGATGTTGTTGTTCGCGGAAATTATGAAAGAAATAATCATTTCAAGAAGCTCTTGTTTCGCGATTCGAATTCCGCTACCAAAAGAAATAGCTTTCTTTAAAATTGGTGTTTTCATAAGTTCCGCTTTAATTATACCATAATCCGTTGTTAAATCAAAGTATTTTTCATAATATTTTATGTGATTGCTTTCAATTATTGCGCTTTTCTTGTCATTTTTGTATACTATTGCTTCATATTTTGACGACTTAACTACAAAATTCGTGATTTTGTCATCATATCTAAACATTTGTCCGCATTCACAGATATGCTTGATATTGAAATCTTTTGGCGATGGTATAATTATTTTATTTTTCTCTATTATATATTCCATTTTTTCTTATTTTCCGTTGCCCATTGTTTCATTTCTTTTGCAAATTCTATTGCGTGAGAACCGATGTTGGCACCACCTGAAAGGCGGGCAATTTCGTCAAGACTTTCTTGCTCATTTTGCAATTTTAGGTGTGTATAGGTTTTGCCGTCCTTTTCGAATTTCTCGATTTTGAAAAGACAATCAGCCATTGCAACTATTTGTGGCAAGTGTGAGATTGTGATGACTTGGCAACTGGTTGCAATTTTGTTGAGTTTGATTGCAATTGTTTGTCCGATGTGCCCGCTGATACCTGCGTCGATTTCGTCGTAGACTTGTGTGCCGATATTGTTGAGTTTGGCAAGACTACTTTTGAACGCGAGCATAAAGCGCGAGAGTTCGCCCCCACTGATGATTTTGGATAGCTCTTTGACGGGTTCGCCAGCATTTGCTGAGAATAAAAATACCACTTTGTCAAATCCGTTTTGGGTGAGGTTTTGCTCGTCAAAAATTGATTGGATATCGACGACAAATTGAGATTTCTCCATTCCTAAATCTTTGAGTTCGTGCAAAATGTCATTTTCGAGTGCGCGTGCATATTTTGTGCGAGTTGCGGTCAATTCTTCGCCGATTGTTTTTAGTTCTTTTATTTTGCTTGTAAGTGCAGTATTTAATTTAATGATTGTTTGTTCGGCGTTAATCAAATTGTTGAGTTCTATTTCCGCTTCGTCTTTAGTTTTTAGCACGTCGTCTATTGTTGCGCCGTATTTGCGTTTTAGCATTTTGATTAAGTCTAGGCGTCCATCGACTTTAGCAAATTCTTCCGCGTCAAAGTCGCAAGCGTCTGCTGAATTTGCCAAACTTGATGAGATGTCGTCGATTTCGGCGTCGAGTGAATACAATCTGTCGACAATTTCTTGCATTGAGGGGTCGATATTCACTATTGTATTTAACTTATTTTTTGCACTAGATACGGCAAGTCTTGCGCTGTATTCATCGCCGTCGAGTGCTTGGCGCGCGACTAGGTACGCTTCTTTTAGTTTTTCCGCGTTTGCCATAATTTCTTTTTGTGCAGATAAACTTTCGTCCTCGCCGATTTGTGGAGAAATTGAGTTGATTTCATTTATTTGATAATTTAGAAAATCAATTTTCCTTGCTCTTTCACTTTCATCTCCACCTAGGTCGCTAATTTGTTTTTTGATTTCACGACATTCATCAAACTTTTGATTAAAACTTTCGCTTAATTCGAAAATTTCGGCACCGCCAAAGTCGTCAAGAACTTGTAGGTGTCGCTTTTCGTCGAGTAAGTTGGCGTGTTCAAATTGCCCATACACGTCGCAAAGTGTGATTGTAAGGCGTTTTAGCATTGCGAGAGTTTGTGAAACACCATTGACTTTGATTTCATTCTTGCCGTCTATGGTCATTCTGCGGACAATTATTATTGTATTTTCTTGTTCGACGTCCATTTCCTGCAGTATGCCTGCTATTTTATCATTCATTTGAACTTCAAATTCGAGCGTAACTTTGGCATAGTCTTGCCCATTTCGTATCAAACTTTTGTCGGCACGTGAACCGAGCGCAAAACAAAGGGCGTTGATGATTATACTTTTACCTGCACCTGTTTCCCCACTCAAGACATTTAGTCCATTTGCAAACTCAATTGTTTGCTCTTGAATTAGGGCAATGTTCTCAATTTTTATTGATTTTATCATTTGGTTTCACTCCAAAATATAGAAATTTTGTTTTAATTATTATAGCATAATATCAAAAAATAGGCAACTATTTCTAGTTGTCTATTTTGAATTTATCATTATTTTAAGTAATTGCCAAGGCGAGTTTTGTAGATAGTGATTTTCTTGCCGTCGCGAATTTGGTCTATTAACTTTTCTTGTTGAGTGCTGTAACTGCTTGTTGTAACTTTGGATATGAACAAGTCGAGCATATTTTTGGTGCTTGATGACTTCAATTTTGCATTTTGAAGGTCATCGATAGTTGTTGCATCGATATTGTCATTTGCGTTACTAGGAACTCCTGTGAACATAATGATGTGTGCACCGTATTCGGTGTAGACAAGTCTTGAATACGAACCGACTTGCCCTGTCGCTTGCAACTCTCTTGATGCGGTTGCAAATTCTTCGACCATTGAATCATATTCTTCGTCGAGTGGAATGGCATAGTCATAATCTCTTGAAAGGAATGAACTCTCAGATGTGTACTTATATATTAAATCCGTAAATGCGTTGATTTTAGCGTTTGCGTCCGAACCATATACTGCAAGGGTTGAATCGACTTCTGCGAGCACTGCTTCAGCAGACTTAACCACCGTTGTATCATTGCCTTCGCTATCTCTTGCGGTTGCCTTGAGTTCTGTGCGCAAAGTTGCAATGTTGGCGTCCTTTTCTTCTTCGGTGATGACGCCTTGTTTGACCTGTTTTTCCCATTCGGTGATTTTAGCTTTCTGCTCATCGGAGTAGCCAATTAGCAAGTGACTGACATAGAACCAACCTTGCGTCGGGTGGTAATAGACGCTCGTTGCGTCCGATTTCATTGCGTCGTTGTATGCGGAAATATTATTACTATACAATTCTTTCTGCCCTTTCATTGTTGCTTTGTAGTTCTCGAGAACTTGATCAGCAGAAATTGTGTAAGATTCTTCGAATCTCTCTTGATATTTTTCGATATACTTATTGTCAACTTGAATTGCGTAAACTCTATTGAGTTCTCTCTCAAAAATCGCCCACGATGTGTTATCGTCGTAATTTTTGTAACTTTCGTTCGTTTTCAAGTCTTTGATAAATCTTTTCAATTCTTCTTCTTTAAGCCCGTCGGTGTAGTCGGACAACTTTGATTTGAGTGCTCCTACGGTTGTGAACCCTTTGGAGTTCGACTCACTTGCTTGCCAGAAATATGATTTGAATGGATTTGGATTGACGACTGTGTCGACGCGTGCGTCATCGTCAATGTCGACTTTGACAAGTTTGCCATTTTGGACGATATAGGAATGCTCGTATTCACTTCTGCCGACAAACTCATTTGTTTCATCCTCTTCCTCTTCTTCTTCGTCGGCGTCAAGCCCCCACTCGGAATAAATCGTGTCCTTGTATGAATCCATTTTCTCGTACACGTAATCATAGACGGCAGTCCAACAATCGTTGATTTCGGCAGTTGTTAGGGTGTAGCCTTTTTCGTCTTTGAGATAATTGACAAGTAATTTCCTATCAATTATCATATCAAGTACTTTCTCGGTTGCTTCTTTAGTTGTTGAACCATTTTGGACATAGGTGCTAGCATAATTTGAGTAATAAATCAAAAATTCCTCCATTGAAACGGTCAATTTATTCTTATCATCTAGCTTAACTTCTGCGACAGTTTGGCTCATATATTTTTCTGTATCTTGAGTCACGAGTGTACAACCGCTAAAAACAGTGATTGTAAATACTAAGACTGCGACTATCAAATAGTTAATTTTATTCACAATGTGTCTCCATATTTATTATTGTGGAATTGCTCCACACAAAGTTTGCAATAATTATAACAAATCTTTTTAAAAAAAGCAAATGATTAGACTACAATTATTTTGCAATTTTGACATTTTCTAGTATATTGTCAAGGTTTGTCATTATTTTGGAATTATCATTAAATATTATGTGATAGTATTCACCAAATTTTTCGATACGAGTATTAGGTATTGAAAAATCAGGTTCTTTCTCTAATTCAATGAAATTTTTGCCATTTTGCTTCATTATTATACGGCGCGCGTGGTGCGATTTTAGGATATTTTTTGCACACGCAATTTTTGCAAGGTTAATTGTTGATTGTGGGATTGCGCCATAACTAAAACGCAATTTTTCCATTTGTTTATTGAACTCTTCTTGACTTGTGAGCTTCGATATGATGTCGATGATTTCCATTTTTGCGCTTTGCAAGGAAATGTAATAATCAGGAATTTCTGCTTGAATGTCGACGTCGACTTTTGTGTCGATTTCGGTTTTCTCTTCTTTACCTTTTAAAGTTGCGATGACTTGCTCGAGGAGTTTGCAATACATATCGTAGCCGACTTTTTCGAGATGTCCACTTTGTTTTTCGCCGAGAACTGTACCTGCGCCACGCAATTCAAGGTCGCGCATAGCAATTTTGAAGCCACTGCCGAGTTCGGTATATTCTTGCATTGCTTGCAGACGTTTTTGTCCCTCTTCGCTCAATGCTTTGAATGCCTTAAATGTAAAATATGCGTATGCTTGCGCGCTTGAACGCCCAACTCGTCCACGCAATTGGTAGAGTTGACTCAAACCAAATTTGTCGGCGTCGACAACAATCATTGTGTTGGCATTTGGTAGGTCAATGCCGTTTTCGATTAATGTTGTGGCGACTAGGATATCAATTTTACAATCAAAGACGTCTTTCATTGTATTTTCTAGTTGTTCCTTTTGCATTTGCCCGTGCGCGTAACCTATGCGTGCTTGTGGCAATAATTTGCGCAATTCAAAAACATATTCTTCGAGTCCTTCGACGCGATTTTTGACAATCAAGATTTGCCCACCACGTGCAAGCTCACGACTGACTGCTGTTAGTACGACGGCATTTGAATATTCGCAAATAGTTGTTTGGACAGATTTGCGCATTTTGGGTGCGGTCGCGATTGTTGAGATGTCGCGAATGCCGACAAGCGACATATGCAAAGTACGGGGAATTGGGGTGGCAGACATTGACAAAACATCGATGTTGTGTTTCAACTTCTTTATTTTTTCCTTATCTTTTACGCCGAGTTTTTGTTCTTCATCACAGATTAAAAGTCCTAAGTTTTTAAATGTAATTTTTTCATTCAAAATTTTTTGCGTGCCGATAAGTAAGTCAATTTTGCCTTTGGCGAGTTTTTCGGCAATTTCTTTTTGCTCATTTGGGGTTTTGAACCGATTTAACACTGCAATTTTGACGCCAAAACCGCTGAAGCGAGCAAGTGCAGACTTATAGTGCTGTTCGCTCAAAATTGTAGTTGGGGCAAGCAAAACGACTTGCTTATTGTTGTCGATTGCAATCATTGCGGTGCGGAATGCGACTTCGGTTTTGCCATAGCCGACGTCTCCGCAAATGAGTCTATCCATAATTTTCCCGCTAGCCATATCCGCTTTGACGTCCGCAATTGCTTTGAGTTGGTCGGGCGTTTCGTCATAGACAAAATTTTCTTCAAACTGCTTTTGCAAGAACGTATCAATTTCATATTTGTGCCCTTGCGACTTTTCGCGTTCGGCGTAAATTTTGAGCATATCGGTTGCCATAACTTCGAGTTGTTGACGGACGCGTTTTTTTGCGCGCTCGAACTCGGCACCCCCGATTTTGTTGAGTTTTGGGGCGGTTTCAGCGCCGATGTACTTGCTGATTTCATTTGCGTTTTCGACGGGGAGATACAATTTGTCTGTGCCGTCGTATTTTATGACAATATAGTCGCGCGTGTAGCCGGATATTTTCATTTTTTGGATGCCGAGGCACTGCCCTATGCCGTGGAATGAATGGACGACGTAATCCCCTGTTTGTGGGAGTTCGAAAAAGGGCTTTTCGGCGCTAGTTTGCGATTTTTTAGCGGGTTTTCCAGCCCCGTATGGAATTAGCGCGATTTTTTCCTTTATTAATATACAGCCGATTGGCAAAGTTTGCTCAATAATTTTGACGCCACTTTCGTATGTGCGGTCAAGTGTTTTTTCGACTTTGAATGGTATTAGTTGATTGTCAAAAAACTCCGTTAAAAAACTGCGGTCGATTTCACTTGATGTAAAGAGCCGAATAGCAAACTTTTCTTCGAGCATTCTTTTGATATCATATGCCATAATTTCGGGACGGTTTTTGTAATTTTGCGATGCTTCGCTTTCAAACTCTATGTTTGCTTTATCAATAAAACTATCAAATGCAATTATTGTTCGCTTATTTAACTGCGCTTTTATTTCGTTCGCACTAAAATAATTTTTTTCGTAACCTTGGTACACTTGTCCTTGTGCTAGGTATTCTGCGATATTGTGCAACTGTGTTTGTAGGTGATTTTCAAGTGATTGACTAATGAGCTGTGGCTCGTCAAGAACTACTGTTGCATTTGGTATTAAATTCAAAAAAAATTCATTATTTACTGCAAAATTTAGGAAACTATAACTATTTGGCGCGGTAAATGAATGTAAATTTTCGTCGATTTGCGCTTTGATTGCCAAAAACACTGCACTACTATCTGCGCTTTCGCAATTTTGGCACGCATTCAACGCTTGAATGAGCACATTTTGGTCACTTTCAGAAAAAAGCGTATTGGGGAAAATGGTAATTTCATCTAACGATTTTATTGCGATGTTGTCCTCAAAATTCATTACTTTTATGCTTTCAATTTCGTCGTCGAAAAAACTTATGCGGACGCTAGTGTTTTCGCTTGAAATGTCGATGATATCTCCGCGAATGGCAAACTGCCCTGTTTTCTCGATTTTAGCAACACGCGAAAATCCGAGTTTTGCTAGATGCAACGCTTCGCGAGAAAGTGTTTGCCCAACTTTGAACGCAATTGCATTTGATTTGAATTTTTCCAAACTTTGAAAGCGCGTTGTCAGTGCGCGAACGTCGACGACGATACAATCGCATTTCTTATCGATGATTGAACTCAAAACTTTGATTTTGTAGGAGTTTGAGTTGCTGTAGGAGTACACTATTGGTTCGTCAATATATGGAAACGCCACTGGTTTGCGCGATAGTGTGGATAACTCGGCGCAAATGTGGTCAATTTGTTCACTATTTGGCACAACATAGACAAAAAAATCTTTCAGGCACGCTGAACAAAAGAGACGCTGACCGAGTTGACAGCCAGCGACCACTTCGCGCGCGCCATTTTTGACACTTAATAGTTTTTTCAAACTCTCAGAAAGTTCCATATTAGTCAATAAATTTTCCTTTTGAAATATAATTTTGAATTTTGTCAACTGCTTGACTAATTCCTTGCTCCAAAATTTTCATTTTTTCGCTTGGAACTGGGGCGAGAACATAGTCCGCAAGGTCGCCGAATTCGGGTTTACCAACACCGATGCGAATTCGTGGGAAATTCTCGGTGCCAAGTTCTTGGACACAATTTTTTAACCCGTTGTGCGTTCCGCCACTGCCGTGTGCTTTATAGCGGATTGTACCTGCTGGTAAGTCGATATCGTCGGAAATAACAACGATATTTTCGAGTGGAATTTTAAATTTTATGACAAATTCGCGCAAAGATGTTCCGCTCAAGTTCATATATGTTTGTGGCTTGGCTAGAATAATTTTCTCATCGCCAACAAAACCTTCTGCGACAAGTGCTTTACACTTATTTTTGGCAAATTCGAGATTTAAGCGCTTCGCTAAATTGTCGACCGTCAAAAACCCCATATTGTGGGGCGTACGCTCGTATTCTTTACCATAATTTCCTAATCCTACTATTAGTAACATATTTTTTCTCCTTGTTTTTCAGATAAGACTTGACATAACTACAGATTTTGTCATTTTATTATAATAACAAAAATTTAAGTTCTTGAACATTTTTTTAATGACAAAATGGTTATTCGTCATTTTGCTGAGTAATTTTCATTCCCGCTTTTGATTTGCGGATAGTGGCAAAAAAATTTGTCAAAAGGCGGGCACATTCGTCGTGCAAAACACCACTAATGACTTCTTGCGGACGATGATTAAAACGTGTGTCCATTGGCAAATTGTAGAATGTTCCGCAACATCCAGCTTTGGGGTCGGGTGCGCCATAGACGACACGTTTTAGGCGCGAATTTATAATTGCTCCACTGCACATTGGGCAAGGTTCGAGCGTAACATACAAGGTGCAATCGACTAGGTGCCATGTGCCGAGTTTTTTGCTCGCTTTCTTAATTGCAAGAATTTCAGCGTGGGCGGTGGCGTCCTTTGTGGTTTGACGCAAATTATGCGCGCGCGCGATAATTTTGCCGTCGTGGACAATTATGGCGCCGATTGGAACTTCGCCGAGTTTTTCCGCTTTTTGGGCTTGCAAAATTGCTTTGCGCATAAATTTTTCATCTATAATATTCGGTTGCATATTTTTACCTATTGTATCGACTTTTATTTTCAATATTATTACACAATTTTTCAAGATTGTCAAGCGCATAGTTCCTAAGAAAAATCGATTTGGACAAGCAAATATTTATTATCTTGAACATATTTATATTTTATGGCGGTGTTAAATATGATTTTTGAAAGTTTTGCAAATTTTATGAATAAAATTATGCTTTTTTCGTCTTACATAAACAATTCCTATGGCTATCCAAAGCCACTTTCAGCAGAAGACGAGAAAAAATACCTTGAAAGATATTGGGCGGGAGATGAGATGGCAAAAGAAAAATTAATCAATCACAATTTAAGACTTGTGGCTCATATTGTCAAAAAATACAGCAATTCGACATTTGAAGCGGAAGATATGATTTCGGTAGGCACAATTGGTTTAATTAAAGCAATCAATACATATTCGGCGAATAAAAGCACTCAACTCTCAACCTATTCCGCACGTTGCATCGAAAATGAAATTTTGATGCTTTTACGAAAACAAAAGAAGCACAAAAATGTTTCTTCACTCAATGAAGCACTTGGCAAGGACAAGGACGGCAATGACATTTGTCTAATGGATATCATTGGCGATGACGAGGATAATGTTGAACTTTCTATTGAAAATAAAATATTGATGGAAAAAGTTTTGAAGATTACAAAACAATTTTTGAATGCGCGCGAGTACGAAATAATAGTTATGCGGTATGGGCTCAATAATGAGAAACCGCTCACACAGCTAGAAGTCGCAAAAAAACTTGGCATCTCGCGCTCGTATATTTCACGACTTGAAAAAAAGGCGTTAAGAACAATTTCTTTTCACGCCTTACCCTGCAAAGGCTAGCATTGCTTGCACGTAAGATAATAAATTCCGTGATTGCGGAGTTCAAAAACTGCGCGGAAATCCCCGAATGTTTCGCCATTTTCAATGTCGTCGAACGCAATTTGTCCAAGACAAGTTTTCAATTTCTTTTTGCTTGTTTTGACAAAGTTCAAGGCTAGCAATTTTGCAATGCGTTTTTTTTGTCGCATTGCTTTTTTGAGTTCAATTTTCTTTGATTTGTCTTTTTCGTCCTTGTATTTGGCGCGGGCGTCAAAGAAATCTTCAATCGCGTCACGAACATCATTTTTTTCGTCCTCAATGTCTTGCTCGCTGTGTGTTCCGCCAAGCGAATTTTGTATGTGCTCGAGTGTGCAACCGCTACAAATTTCATAGACGCCGTTTGATGTTATTGCACTTCCACCGAATGTTGCAATTGTTGTAGTTTGGGGGGAGCCGAACTTAATTGCACGATGTATTTGCAATAGGTCAATGGGAGTCAACACCAGCATATTTTCAAGATTTTTGTATGGCGATGTTGCAAGTGCGCGTTGACGCATTTTCTCAAATTTATCGATATTTGTGGCACCTTCATCTGTGCTAGCACTGTTATTATTTGTAGCCGACTCTGAATTTTTGTTGTCGTGTAAAACTGTTACACTCTCGCGTTTTAAGTCAATTTTTGTCTTTGTCGAATTTAACATATCATTCAGCAGGGTACTTTTTTCAGATTGTAACGTGTCAACTTTTACACGTACACTAGGTGTGGGTGTGTTCACTGTATTGTCATCTTGATTGACTGCGAGTTCTTGGGCAGTAAAACGAGATGCAAAATGCTTGGCAAAAATCTTATTAGGATTGATTTTATTGATAAAAAGTTTGTAGAATTCTCCGTTTTTTAGTTGCGTTTTTACACCATATGTATTCTCAATCCCTGTTATTGTATCCCCCTTTTGACACGCAAAGACAACTGGCATTGCAAAAATGTCGGCAATTTCTTTTGTAATTTTGTAGATATCGTCAAAATCATCACTAGCAAGTACTGCGGTATTTTCACAAGCGTATGGGGCTGAATCAAAACACGGAATGCACAAAATTTTGTATTGCTTAGAAAGTTTGTCGCTCATACTATCGCCATTGTGATCAATGACACCACAATCAGCAAGTCTTTTTAAGAAAAGTGTTTTTGATTTTGATTTCAATTCTTTGAATGCAAACATTGTATCATTTGCTTTCTTTTTTCCGTCCGCAACTTTACTTTCGCTTGTTGTGTGATTTGCACACTTTCCCATCTTGCCAGAATAGTTATCGGTACACTTGTTGCTTTCTCCACAATTTTGGCTATTTTCCATATTTTCGATATACACGCAATAGGCTTTTGAGTGGTCACTTAATGGATATGTATCGAAACCAATGATTTTACCATAAACAGGCGAAAAAACATCAACAGAGTTGAACCCCGCGGATTTCGCAACAACTTGTCCACATTTGACAATTTCATTCATTTTGACAATCGGCAATGCGGAATCGCCGTTTGCAATTTTTAGTGGAACTATTGCCATTTTGGGCTTTTCTATTGGTCTAATTTTGTAATCAATATTTTGTAAAATTTTCATATTTGCTACCTTTGATAGTTTTGTTGAGATTATTTATCGATGTTGTGATATAGGACTTCTCTCAATTCCATTTCTTCAAGAAATCCAAGCGCATTTTCAGACTTAAATTTTGCGACGATTGTGTCCTCCAATTCTTCCATTTTTAAAGGTTCGACATCTTCATCAGGTTGATAAAAGCAATCGTCTAAATACGCAAGATAATCGTTTCGCTCTGGGCGTTGGCAACTAGCAAAAAATGCAAGAATAAAATTACGTGCAAAAGCGCGTCTATCGAATTGAGTAATGCTAAAAAAATCGGTTTTGTCTTTCTCTATTGTTGAATACATTAGCAAAATATTGTCCAATATAAAAAGCTCTTTGAAACTTTTGGGCAAATTTTCATTTTCTTTTACACAAAAAAATTGGCCTGCGTTTTTCTCTCTTTCGGCTAAAAATTCTTTGAACCCCATTTGCATTTGAACACGAATAACTGTCGCGATACAATCAATGACAAACAAATATCCGCAAGTTGCGAATTTTTCGCAAGACTGCAAATTTAATTTAGGAACACCTTTTTCAAACTTATATAGATAATTTTCATTATCGCGGACGCAATTTAGCTCGCACGCGTTTGTTAAGTTTTCACAATGGCAACTACGCATTAAATTGTGGTAGAAATCATTAATAAGTGACAGTTGCACTTTTTCACTGTTTTCAAAGAATTTATTATCAAAAGCGTTTAAATTTTCAACTAAATTCATAATTATACCCATAATATCTACAAAAGCAAAGCCTTACAAGCCTTGCTTATGTAAATTATTCTCCTTTAGATTAGCGTTTGATACGCTTTAAAAATGGGGGGATATTGTCTTCGTCTACTTCAATGCGACTCATACCATTTTGTGGACGAGATGACTGCATTTGCGGTTGAGCTGTTGTTTGCGGTCTAGCAAATTGGGCTCCTAACCCTTGTTGCTTTTGTTCGTTTTGTGAATCTGAAATTACCCCACTATTAAATCCTGTCGCAATAATTGTTATTTCGACTTCATCGGTCATACTTTCATCGATACCTGAACCAAAAATAATATTGCAGTTAGGGTCGACAACTTCGCGGACAAGTTCTGCTGCTTCATATACTTCAGCGAGCGACAAATCTGCACCACCTTTGACATTAAGAATAATATCCGTTGCCCCCTCAATTGTTGTTTCCAAAAGTGGACTTGACACCGCTTGTCGAACAGCTTCGATAGTTTTATTCTCCCCCTTGCCGTGTCCGATGCCCATATGTGCGACGCCTTTATTTTTCATTGTTGTGCGAATATCGGCAAAGTCAAGATTGATAAGTCCCGGTTTCGCAATCAAGTCACTTATTCCTTGGATACCTTGTCTCAAAACTTCATCGGCATACGCAAAAGCTTCCATCATAGGTGTTTTATTTGGCAAAATCTTGTAAAGCTTATCATTCGGAATGACAATTAACGTATCAACGTATTTCTTAAGTGCTTCGAGTCCTTTCTCAGCATTCTCCATACGCTTTTTGCCTTCAAACATAAATGGTTTTGTAACAACTGCGACTGTCAACAAGCCCATTTCCTTAGCTATACTTGCGATGATCGGGGCAGCGCCTGTACCTGTCCCGCCCCCCATACCAGCGGTAACGAAAACTAGGTCAGCGTCCTTTAGCATTTCTTGCAAAACAGTTTTACTTTCCTCGGCTGCTTTTTGTCCCATTTCAGGGAAAGCGCCCGCACCCCAACCGTTAGTAATTTTTTCGCCAATTTGCAAACGCTTCGGCGCATTCGAAATTAAGAGTTGTTGCTTATCTGTATTGACGGCGATAAAATCTGCAATACCCGCATCTTGCGCGACCATACGGTTCACGGCGTTATTCCCTGCACCACCAACACCAAAAACTTTAATTCTAACGACCGTTGAAACGCCGTCAACATTGGTGTGTTCCACTTCATAAGTGCTATTAGTCACTTCTTCGCCTGCAAAATCAAAATTGTCTTGTGGCTTCTCGATTGTTTCGGTTGTGGTATTACCAAAAAGTGCATTGGAGTTGAACCCGCCATTGTTGTAGCCGTTCCCATTGCCATAACCATTATTGTTATAATTTTCAAACATTTTTTTGCCCATCCTTATATTTTCTAAACAAAACATTTAGTAATCTTGAAATAGTTAATAAGCCACTAAAATTGTGAAGACAAAACTTCTTACATTTGATACAACACCAAACAGCAAAGCATACTTTTGACTACAATTATTTAGTGCATAAACATTTATTCGACACAAAAACTACTACGTTTTTTGTTTAGGATTATGATACCACAATACCAAATGATTTGTCAATGAATTTTGCACTTATTTTATGATTTTTTTTGCATTTTTCTATTGCGCTACAAGTGCATTATACAGATTTCAACATCTCAAAATATGAAAATATGAAAAAATGTCTTGTTGATTAAAAAAGCTAACCAAAGAATGAACAAACAAGACAATTCACTTTTGATTAGCGTTATAATTTATAAACTAAATTAGTATATCAACTTTCTGCCTTCTTTTACTTCAAAACAAGGCCTTACTCTTTCGAAATAAGACTATTTAATTTGTCTAGTAATTTACTCTATCAATGTAGAGTACCACGCACTCTCATTTTCAATGACTCAATTAATTGCAAAATTTAAGTTATTTAATAACACACACATTATATCACAATCACGCTTGACGACGCGCCCCCTCTAATGGTTAAACTTATTTTCGTAACCCCATCGACTACTGTATAATCAATCCTATTCTCATTGTCGGCATTCTTGGCGCAATTTCCACTAACCTCCAACGTCCACATATATGGTTTGCCAACGAGTATCACGTAAGAATCCCCAACTGTCTGCGTCAATTTTATCGGGTTATTCGGCTCGGCAACAAATTGACTTACGACAACGTTGTTTTGCATAAGGTATAAAACCACACCCCAACCGTCTACCACGTCACTAGCAATTTCGACATTTTGCCGAACATCTGAATCCTTGACCAGTCTTAATACCAAGGTATAATTTCCATTTCGATCCGTCGTTAAATACTTCCTACAACTAATCATATTACTATCGCAATCTTCCCAAACAATTTTCCCGTCACTATCGCGATTTGCCGCGAGTTGCCATTTATAACCAGATGGAGCAGTTTCAGTTTTTGCATACCAATATCCGGCCATATCTACGTGTAATGTAGCAGTCCAACATCCCGTTGAGCCAGCTTCTGTCGCCAAATCACCACCGTTGGACCAACTTCCCTCAGTATGGACTTTGTCCGGTGATTCCTCTCCATACCACACATTAAAAGACGTGAAGTCACTCGTTTCACAACATGCGATCAAATTCACTACTTCACCCGAACCAGCACCATCCAATTCCATCATCCCATCGAATTTTTGATAAAATGAGAACGGGGTCAGGAGTAACAAAATTGACAAAAGACACACCGATATAAACAAGGTGCGAATAATGAATTTTGATTTAGTTT
>CAZAYL010000019.1:0-9467 GCA_964489405.1 uncultured Lachnospiraceae bacterium
CAACAATATCAACGTGTCATTAAATCTTTTATGTAATTTTAAACCATTTGCTTTGTATTTGCCATTTGCACAATTGTGCAAATTTGCGTAGTTATGTTGTAGATTTTTGCTACTATCTTGCTGATTTTTAAGGGTTAAGCTGTCATTTTTTGACGCTTTATACCCCCCCCCCCCTAGTACATTTGTTCTAAAAATCATACTTCTACTCTCCTAAATATGTATAGTATTTGTATTTTACAAGTTTAGTATACATATTTTTTGTCCCTTTGTCAAGCAATTTTGATAACAATATTCAATATTGATAACAAAAGTAAAAAAGTGGCACTTCCCCCCGCGAGAATGCTCTGCCATATTGCCCGCGCTAGCTATCAAAAGCAGTGCGCTTTCGCACCCGCGGTAGCTATCTGTAGCGACGGGGTTATTTCTGCTTGATGTACATTTGATAAACGACGTTTTTTTGCAAGTTGCATAATTTTGCGACTTGCTTGACCGCTTCTTTGCCGTCGACGCCACTATCGAGCAGTCGTTTGAGTTCAACGCTTGGGTCGCGCTCGTTTTGCGTTGCGCCCTCGACTATAATCACATATTCCCCGCGCGGGTCGTCAACGCGCACATTTTCAAGTTCGCCACGCAAAACTGTTTCGTGCATTTTGCTGATTTCCTTGCACACGGCGCATTTTCGAAAACCGCCAAGGCTTTGCGCCAAGAACTCTAGGTCGGCGTTTATGTCGTGGACGCTACTATAAAAAACAAGTGTCGTCGGGAGTTCGCGCACGCGCTCAATTTGTTCAAGGCGCGATTTATCTTTGTCTTTCAAGAAACCGACAAAATAAAAGTTTTCCGTCGAAAAACCGCTCAAAAGCAGGGCGTTTATGCACGCGCACGCACCCGAAATGACTGTAAACTCGATGTTATTCTCAATCAACATTTGACTGAGTCTGTTGCCGGGGTCGCTAATGCTCGGCATACCCGCGTCGCTGATATAGGCAATGCGCTTGCCACACTTTAGTTTTTGCAAACACAGCTCAATTTTGCTATCATTGCTAAACTTGTGGAAACTCTGCAAGGGTTTCGCGATGTCATAGAACTTCAAAAGTGGCAATGAGTGGCGCGTGTCTTCGCACCAAATCTCGTCGACCGACTTCAAAATATCGACCGCGCGATAGGTCATTTCGCCGAAATTTCCAATCGGGGTACCTACAAAATAAAACTGATATTCTCTCGAATCTACCATTTTCTTTTTCCTTTTAGTAATGAATTGTTTTTTTATGTACTACATATGTATATTTAATAATGATTGATTTATCATCTTGCTAGCGCTAAGCGGGCTTGTGGGCGCGATACCGCACGCGAGAATGCTCTGCCATATTGCCCGCGCCAGCATAATAAGGATTGATTTTATCATCGTGCTAGCGCGTGGCGGGCTGTGAGGCGCGATACCGCACGCGAGGCACGCGGTTCGCGAGATTCCTACGCTTCATCAAACCCCACAATGCGGGTTTGATTTTCGCTCTGAATGACCCAAAGAGAGTACTTGTACTTGCTTTAATGTAGCAGTGCGCTTTCGCCCCTATGTTTTGCGCAACGCTGTCTTAAGTGTGTTGAGTGAATGCGCACCCGTGTTTTGCACCGACGACCGCTTTGACAAGCGCTAGACGAAAGCGGTTGTTTTTTGTAATAAATTCGACCGCTTTTATACGCATATTGTATTTTTCTAGCGCCATCGCAATCTCAAACAGTCGCTCGCTTTTCGCTAGGAAATAGAATGCCCCACCAAACCGCAACGCACCCCCCGCCACGCGCGCAATCTCGTCAAAATTCGTCGCAACTTCAGCACGCGCTATCATATCGCTCTCGCTCAATTTTTTGAACCCAGTGTCCGCCTTTTCGTACGGCGGATTGCACAAAACAACGTCAAAACTCGCCTTTTGCACATAATTGAACGCATTTTTAAGGTCGTCATTGATTGCCGTAAAAATGCCGTCTAGCTCATTTATGTAAATGTTCTTTTGCAGAAGTTCGCAAAGCGATTTTTGCAATTCAATGCAAACCCACTGCCCGCGCCCTACGTCCCCGCGCGAAACCGCGTTGTCCGCAAACTTATGCAGTGAAACAATCCCACAGCCAGCGCAAAGCTCTAGCACGCGGTCGCCATTTTTTGCGCGCGCGAAATTTGCCAGCCGAACGCTATCGCTCGTAAAATTATAGTGATTTTTTGACTGCAAAATCTTGTAGTCGCCAAGCAACAAATCGTCCAGCCGTTCGCCGTCGGCAAACACTTCCTTGAGCCTATCCTTGTTCATTGCCACCCCCGCCATCGCGCAAATTACTGCGTCCGCGCGAACTTGAGCGATTTACTGCGCCCGCACCTGAATGCGTCGCACTCGATTTTTGCTCGCCCTTTTGCGCTTTATTATTTACAAAACTCTTACTCTCGCCCGCTTTTAAATTATTACTTTTTTGTTTTTGACGATTATTTTTAATCTTTTCAACGTTTTTTTGCACATTTTTATCACTTTTTTGCGTATTTTCTGCGTTTTTTTGATTTTTATTTTTAATATCCGCTTGCGTTTTTTGTCCATTTTGTGTGTACATATCTTGAGATGTTGAAGCGTTTTGTTGCAATTTTTGCGCTTTGTCAAAGTCTTTTTGCGTGCTATTGACATTTTTTCGCACTATGTTGTTATTTTTTGGTATCTTAACGTCATTTTTTTGCGGGTTGCCACTGTTTTTTTGCGCTTTTGTAGTGTTTTTTTGCGTATTTTCAGCGTTTTTTCTTGTTTTTTTGTTGTTTTCAGTCAAAATTTTAATATTTTTTTCGTTTTTAGTATTTTCATTATTATATTTTATTTTGTCGCCATACGCGCTCTCTTTGCGCTCAAATTGTTCCATTTGTGTGTTTTCGCACGCAAATTTACTTGATTCTAGATCTTCGCACGCGCACGCGTGTTTGCAAATGATTGTTTCAAATTTTTCGTTACACAATTTTAATTCATCTAGTGAATAATCAATCATAACCGCTTCGTCCCCCACGTTTTCGACGGACACAATTTTTTCGAGCAATTTATTGAAGCGAACAATGCCCTGCTCGCCTGTCGGCAAATTTATCGTCGAGCCAACTTTGGGCATTTCCGCCATCGCGTCAAGATAAACATCTTTTTCATACCCAAGACAGCACATCAATTTCCCACAATAGCCGTTAATTTTGTTTGGAGAAAGCGCAAGACCCTGATTTTTTGCCATTTTTATTCCCACTTGCCCTGCATCAGCTAAAAAGCGCTTACAACAACACAGTTGCCCGCAAGGTCCAATCCCGCCCTGCATCGCAATTTCATCGCGGTCATTTATCTGACGCATTTCAATTCGCGTGTGCAACTCTGACGCTAAATCTTTGACAAGTTCGCGAAAATCAACGCGTTCGCTTGCAGTAAAATAGAAAATCAATTTACCAAAATCAAGGGTCGCATAAACATCGACAATTTTTATTTCCAATTTGTGCTTTAATAGCATTGATTCGCAATATCTGTGCGCCCTACGCACTTTGTTCTCAGTCGCGCGCGCCTTTTCTAAATCTTGCGCAGTCGCGCGATGCTCGAAAATAAGCGTGCCGTTGGGGTCAAATTTTCCGCCCAAGTGCTGAACTTCCGCCAAATGTAAACCATTGTCGTCCGAAAAAACAACTTGCTCGCCAACTCGAATTTTTTCACTTTCATCGATAGCTAAACTCTTGTTAAGCCCTAAATATTTATTCTTAATCATTATCATTTTCATAATGTTCACCTATATTCATTTAATTATATATTAATTTATTTAACACCTATTGATAAAAATTTAGTAAATCTCACTTGCCCTATATTTGCAAAATTTCTAAATTCTACTCATATTATACAACAAAATCGTCTAAAAATTAAGCATTTTACACACCTTTCCACCCAAAATCAAGTATTTTTACCCCTTTCCACAGCCTTTTGTGGACAATGCACGCGCGTATGACCAATAATAACCATTTTTCGTAGTAGCGCACTGCTACAGATAGCTAGCGCGGGTGCGAAAGCGCACTGCTACAGGTAGCTGGCGCAGTCAATAAGTGTGGGTACCCCATAACCAACCGCGTCCCCTTCCGGGCAAGGCTCGCCTTGACTTCAGGTTTGGTTGTCATCTCACAACAACATACCCGCACCAACCCACACCTGCACCTGTGCCGTCTGGCACCGACGCTTCGCTCGCAATGACGATAGGTGTGAGTACCTTGCGATGAAAATAAAGCCCCATCGCTAAAGGTTTAGTTGAGTGGCACTACATTATTTTAAGTACATAGTTAAAGTGCTATGTGCACAAACAGCAAATATGCACACTTATTACATATACAACAAATGCGCATATATTTTATATGCACACTTAACACATAAATAATAAATGCACATATATCTTATATGTGCATTTATTGTATACAAAAGGTATTCAAATTAATTGACAAAGTTTGTACCCCTACAAAATCACGACTTCATATTGGCGCATTTGCACGTTTCAATCAAAAGGTCGTCAATAATTGCAGTAGTATAACACGCGCGGGCGAGCATTTCCGCCAAGCGCGCAATCCGCGTGAGCAAAGTCAAAATCGCGTCCGTCGACAATTCATTTTTAAGCGAATCAAAATCGAGTTTCACAAAATCATTTTTTTCGTCCAAAATTTGCATACGCAACATTTTTTCCAAAGTATCGCTGTAAATTTGCAAGAAAAGTTCCAACTTATCCTTATATTTCATCAATTCCACTGCATATTGAAGCAAATTGCCTGAAGTTTTGCAATTTTTTATAATCGCAAACGCCAAGTCAACGAGTTCCCCAACGACCGCGTTCGTTAGCATAAAATCGGTTCGCCCCATTTCGCGACGCCCAAAACACTTTGCTATCTCGATTGTTTTCGCGTTCACACTGTACCCCGCCATAAAAATTTCAAGCACTTGCTCACTTAAGGGGTCAAGGTCCAAACGACGACAGCGCGACTTGACGGTTCGCAATATTCCGTCGTCCTTTGCACTGCTCAAAAGGAAATAAACATTGTTCGGCGTATCTTCAAGCGTCTTTAGCAATTTGTTTTGCGCTTGAGTAGTCGCGGAAGAAAAATCTTCAAGCACAAAAACCTTTACATTCGCTTCCATAGGGAAATAGTAAATTTTGTCCAAAATTATCTCGACGTCCTCAACTTTCAGCCCGTCCCCTTTTGGCAAAAAGAACACGTCGGGGTGCACTTTCTTTGCGATGTTTCTCATAGTCGCTTCATTTTTATCTTCGCAAATAACCAAATTGGCAAACGCAAGCGCGAATGCTTGTCGCGACATTAAATCTGGCGAAATCAGTAGGTTGCAATTTGGCAATCTTTGCTTATAATAGTCATCAGCAACGCTTTGGTATGCTTTAGTTGTTTTTATCAGGTCTATTCTATCCATTTTTTGTTCCCTTATTTTAAATTATAACAAATTTTTACGCAAATAGCAAGGACATTATTTGTGTATTTTTGTTGCTGGGGTTGTCTATGTTTTGTGTATTTCCCTTATTCAAAAAAACGCATTTTTAGATATTTTTTTCTGTTTTCAATGAAAATTTTTGGCAATCGCAAAATGTGCGAAAACTTTTTGAAAAAAATTGAAAATTTTTAAACTTTTTTTAATTTTGGTATTGTAATTTTGCAAAAGTTATGATATTATATATATAGATAATTGATATACAATTCAATAGTCAACAAAAGAGGGGTGCTTATGAACAAAATAAACGAATATTTAGCAAAATTAATCATTATCGACAACAAGCTTGCCGAGCTTGATAAAGAGCGTAAGACATCCCAAGGGAGTAATTTTATCGAATTAAAGCGTAGACAATTGCTTAGCCAGCGCAAAAAAGCGTCAAAGAGATATTATCTAGAGTTTGCGAAAAACAATATCCACGCTTTGCGCTGTGTCGACGTCCGCGAATTGGGGACTGAGATTTTAGCCATCAACAACCGTTTGTATTGCTCGCCGACGGTCGAAAAATTATGCGATTTATATAGCAAAGAGTGCAATAGTAAAGAGAGTGCTATCAAAAAATTGCAAAAATATGGTTTTTGCGTGGCAAGAACACTCACTGATGACGATGGACACGAAGCAACAATTATTAGAGCTACACCGCTTGGACAACTTCGCTTAGTAACGGATGAAAGTACTGCTTTTAAATATGGAATACATTCTCAACTTATGTGCTTTAATAAAGTTGACACATCAAATGAGCTTGGACGATGATAATGATTAATTTGCAAATAAATTAGAAACGGCACTTGCCGTTTTTTTTTGCAATAAAACAAAAATGAAGTGAATCGCATTTTTGCGATGCAAAAATGCGGTTCACTTCTCATATATAGTATAGATTATTTTAATTTTTTTAACAATTGCCAATTATTGCCTTTCCGCCTGTGAGAACTATCATTTTGATAGCGTCAGTCGAGAAGTTGTCAGCAATTATCGTCAAAGGTTTGTCTATTGTTCCGCGAGCAAGAATTTTGACTGCCGTTTCCTTTTTAGAAACAAGCCCCTTTTCTTTAAGTATTGTCAATGTAACAGTCTCGCCAGACGCAAAGTGTGCAGAAATGGTGTCCAAATTTATAATGGTACCGCCACCCCTTTTGACGCCATAACTTCCGTCTGCCTTTACGAGCAAACTTCTTGCAGTCGCGTCGTCTAAGAGTTGTCGCGCTTCTTCTACTCTTATGCTACTATGCGTTTTAATTTTTACTTTCTTAACAATTTCTTCCTTTGTATTTCGTGGATTGGAATAGACTTTTATCAACCCGCGTTTGACAAGATTTTCCTGCGAATCTACCGCATAATCGCTTGCCGAATAAGAAGATACTTCTTGCCCTTTTGTTATGTCAAATTGCGACATCAAGACATCGACAAGTTCCTTTGCGTCATTCAATTCACTTTCAGTTGTAATGCTAACCGCATACGGAACTTTTGCATATCTTGCACTCCCCGAAAAGTCATCTCCGCGATATTTACTCTCAACAAAATCATTTGGGTTAAGAGCAAGGTATAGCCAAAGCGCTTCTCCACGTATTGCAAATTTTGACAAACATACTCTGCCATAATTGATTGACAAGTTGTTCCAACTCATACGCGCCTTAACTTTCTTATACGACAATATATAGTTCGTCAATTGCGCAAAGTTTTCTTTTGTTTCTTCGCTTGCCAAAATAAGCTTAGCTGTAAATGAATAATTAAATTTTGTAGCGAGTTCGCTTTCCGCTTCGTCATCGATAACTTTATTTGCCTCAGGTTCACTTATCGCGCTATCAATCGCAACCGCATTATTTTCAGCTGCAATTTCCTTTAATTTTTTGCCTTTAACATATAGATAAATTAGGTATGCCCCCAGCACAACCACCGCCACGCCGAGCATTGAAAGGAAAACAATTTCGCAAATTGGAATTACCCCGCCAAAGATTACGCCCGCAAGTCGAGTGTTTTTCTTGTCGTTCTTTCTTTGCAACGCAATAAGTATAATTTCAGCAATAACTATCAACGAAAGAATGAGTATTAGCCACCAAGCGGAACCGCTATTATCTATCACGAATGAGAATTCTGACAAATTGTCAACCGTAAACACTGCATAGTCGCCATCAATCTCATACTCAACATCGCATGCAACATCATCGTACAAATGAACTATACGGAAAGCCCTTTCTTTCCCTTGTTCAGGAATTAGGAGTTTTATTGTAAGTTCCCCGTCAGGTTGAACATTCACGCCGTCTTTAAGCAAAGTTACATTATAAATTGTAGATGTTATTTCATCGCGTTTTACTTTGTCTTGTATCTTCTCTGGGACAATTTCTTGCTTTGTTACTACAAGTTCCAAATTCGAATCAATCCCGCTATCAGATACAATAACATTTGGCACAGAAGAGCCTTCGTCGATAACGTAAATCATACCCTTATCGCCCGCCACATATTTTTTGTCGCCGATTGTAACAGCGCCACCAGCGTGAACTGTGATGTAATCTTTTTTGTCTTTGGTAAT
This sequence comes from uncultured Lachnospiraceae bacterium, assembly GCA_964489405.1. GTDB lineage: Bacteria > Bacillota > Clostridia > Christensenellales > UBA1242 > CAKVOD01. Next base: position 8,053 of record CAZAYL010000019.1, read on the forward strand.
TAACGTAATTGCGCTATTTGTATCCCCCGAATTTACAAGCGTGTTACCGCTTTCGCTAACGACTGAGCCATTCTGAGCAATTTGCGTTTTCCCGTCTGGTGCAATCGTCGCCCCTTGCATAATTTTGACTTTGCCGTCGTTGTCAACTTTGAACTTGACGCCATCATTGCCAGCCGTTGTGTACTTTTTGCCGTCAATCACGACTATACCGCCGTCAGGAACAACCACATTGCCGTCTTTATCAACGACAATTGTTTTATTCCCGTCATTCTTAATCACAGCATTACTATTTCCGACCTTGATTTCGCTATTCTTGTCAAATTTTACGGAACCGTCGGTTATTTTGCCGTCAGACGTGATAGTCGTACGTTCATCATTCGTAGTGTAAGTGTTGTCGCTTATACTAATAGTTTTGTTGTTAGGAATAGTTGTGCTTCCGCCCGATATTGTAACTCTACCATTATCGTCAACGCTAATAATCGTTCCGTCGCTTTCCGATGTGTAGGTTGTTCCACCGATTGTAACTTTCCCACTATTAGGCATTGTTATTTTGCTGTCTTTATCGACTTCAATGGTTGTGTTCCCCGCATTTGTTATGGTATTGCTACCAACCTTGATTTTGCTACCCTTGTCAAACTTAACTGAGCCATTCTCAAGGGTTTTAACACCATTTCTATTAATAGATATAACCGCGTCATCACTATTTGATGTATAAGTTGTGCCGTCAACAACAACCTTTCCACCAACGTCAGATATCTTTACACTATCTTTGCCACTATTTTTGTCAGTAGAAATTATAACATTAGACTCATTAGAACTTTCAATTTTCTTTCCACTATTGCCAGTAACACTCTCGCCATTCGTAATTTCCACAAAACCAGTTGAAATTGTAATATTGCCAAATTCATCAGCGTTTAGAATAGTGTCGTCGCCTGTTATATACTCATCACTATTGACAATTAGTTTGCCACCATTAGGAGCAACAACATTGCCGTCTTTGTCTACTTCAATCTCAGTATTTCCAGTATTTACAATTGTATTATTACCAACTTTGACTTGACTATCTTTGTTAAATTTAACTGAGCCGTCGGTCAATTCGCCGTTAGATGTAATTGTCGCGCCATTGTCGCCCGTTGTGTATTCATTGTCGTTTGCCGTAATCTCTTTACCGCTAGGAACGCTTGCCGTACCTTGCGTTATTTCTACTCCGCCAAATTCGTCAACACTAATAATTGTTTCGTTACTTTCCGATGTGTAGATTATTCCACCGATTGTAACTGCACCACCATTAGGAACAACAACATTGCCGTCTTTGTCTACTTCAATCTCAGTATTCCCAGTATTTACAATTGTATTATTGCCAACTTTGACTTGACTATCTTTGTTAAATTTAACTGAGCCGTCGGTCAATTCGC
>CAZAYL010000019.1:9567-21200 GCA_964489405.1 uncultured Lachnospiraceae bacterium
CGTTAGATGTAATTGTCGCGCCATTGTCGCCTGTTGTGTACTCATTACCGTTTGCCGTAATGTCTTTACCGCTAGGAACGCTTGCCGAGCCATCTTCAATGGTTACGACGCCGTCCTTGTTGACTGAAATGGTCGTACTCTCATCATTAGACGTGTAGATTATTCCGTCAATATTGATTTGTCCGCCATTTCCTGATATTGTTATGTCGTCTTTGTCGCTACCAATGTCGGTTTTGACAGTAACATTTGAATTATTAGTGCTTCCAATCTCGCTACCGCTATTGCCAATAATTGTTGCATTATCAGAAATATCTACCGTCCCTTTCTTGATAAGAACATTGCCATTGTTGTCGACACCAAGAATTGTGTTTGGTTCAACTTCGTATTTCTTACCGCCAACTGAAATGATACCGCCGTCAATAGCAGTTATCGTGCCGTCGCTAGCAACTTCTATCGTCGTATCGCCGTCATTTGACACCACAGCGTTGCTATTTCCAACACTAACTCGACTATCCTTGTCGAATTTGACCGAACCTTCAATTATCTTTCCGTCCGACGTAATAGACGCCCCGTCGTACCCTGTCGTGTAAGTGCTACCGCCGATAGAAATCGCCTTGTTGCCGTCGTCGATTCTAGCAGTACCACCAACAAGAGTTACTTTGCCTTTGTCATCAACACTAAACGTCGCACCGCCGTCGTCCGCCATATAGGTTTTACCACCAACGGTAAATTTATCGCCATTATTGCGGGTTTTGACAATCGCACCGTCCGCCGTTCTTTCAATCTCAGTAGACGAAGTATTGTCTTTAGACACAACTACGCTCGGGGAACTCTCGCTCTCGCCTATAGATATAGTCGCTTCCGTCCCCACAGGAACACTTGCCGTGTCGCCTATAGACAAAGTCGTATCATCTATCGAGAAATTGCCATTTTCATTATATTTTTTATAAGTTACACCCCCAATAACTACTTCATCTCCCCCATTAAGTCCACTTATCTTGCCATTGTCGGCGTCAACAATATACGTTTTGCCGTCTGGTATCGAGATATCCTTATCCCCGTCATCTCTAGTTACCGAAACCGTACCGCCCGTTACATTGCCTTTGCCTTCAATAAGAGTAATGCCACCGTCAACGCCAATGTCAATTTTCGTATCCTTTGAATTTGCATCGGACGCATCTTTTTCAACACCTTGAATTACGGTTTTGCCGTCGCTACTTGTAATAGTTGCATTCGTGCCTACCGTTATGCCGTCGTTAGCTATAATGAATTCACCGCCACTAAGTTTTGCGCCGTCAACATCTACAGAATTTCCAGCATCTACATCAATTTTAGCAGTGCCGTCTACCCCAATGCTTACTTCGACATTTTGGCTTCCGCCCGATATTGTTTTCCCATTTATCTCAGCAGAACCGCCGTCAAATATGGTAACTTTACCGCTTCCGTCATCATTTGCCTCTATAGTAACTTTGCCCGTTTTGTTATCAATCGACGTGTTGCCGACCTTAATTTCGACATTGTTTTCTAGCGTAACAGAGCCTTTTTTGATTTGAACTCCGTCATTTTCAATAACAAAAGTTGTTTCACTATCTCCCGCAGTGTAGGTTTTGTCGTCGATAGAAACCGACCCATTGCCCGAAAGCTGAATGTTTTCCTTGCCATTTTCATCAATCGAAACAATCACATCGCCCGTCGCGGTTGTCGGCTTTTGAATTACCTTGCCGTTGTCGCAAACAATGGTTTGCGAGCCGTCAATCTTAACTCCGCCCTTTACAACCTTATTACCGCCATTAGTTACTTCAATCTCAGTGTTGTCAGTTGTTGTAGTGTACTCAGTGCCGTCAACACTAATTTTCCCCCCATTTTCAAAAGATGCAACCTTGATATTTCCAAACTTGTCAATTTCCACTTTTGTGCCATTGCTACCAGAAATAGTTTTGCCACCGACGTCAATTGTTCCGCCGTCTGGAATGGATACAGTCATATTTCCTTGACTATCAACAACAACTTGCGTGCTTGCACCAGTCGCTCCCTTTATAGTCGTTCCGCCGATTTCTACTTCGCTATCACTTGATATAACAAGTGTAGTGTTGGTGTTGCCTGCTATATCACTATCAACTGCCACATCAATTTTGCCACCAGTTGAAACATTTTTTATGGTCAAACCATTGGCATTGATACTTTCATTGTCATCTAGTGTAATTCCACCACCTGCAAGACTAATTACATCATCAATCACGAGTATCTCGGTGTTGCCCGCACTAGTTGTGTATTCATTTTCGTCAATTGTGATTTTGCTTCCTAAGACTTGTGTAGTTGTCGTTATTGTGCCGTCGTCCGCAATAGTAATTTGTGTATTACTATCACTTTCAACAACTTTTTTATTTTCGCCACTGCCGAGCGCTACTTTGCCACCATTTGACATAGTAACTACGCCGTTGCCACTGCCGTCAATACTTACTTGAACACTCTTACCTGTTTCGGTCGTTTCACTTGTTATTGTTGTGCCATTAGCATTAATAGTTTCAGTATTATCTAAAACTACGCCACCGCTTACAAGATTAGTTCCGTTGCTAGTTATTTCTAACTTTGTGTCGTCGTCACTAGTTGTGTACTCATTTCCGTCAATTGTGATTGTACTTCCTGATACTTGTGTGGTTGTTGTCATTGTGCCGCCGTCCGCAATAGTAATTTGTGTATTACTATCACTTTCAACGACTTTTGCACTTTCGCCACTGCCAAGCGTTACTTTCCCACCATTTGACATAGTAACTACGCCATTGCCACTGCCGTCAATACTTACTTGAACACTTGTACCTATCTCGGTCGTTTCACTTGTTATTGTTGTGCCATTAGCATTAATGGTTTCATTATTATCTAGAACTACGCCACCGCTTACAAGACTTGTTCCGTTGCCGGTTATTTCTAACTTTGTGTCGTTTGCACTAGTTGTATATGTTTTATCTCCAATTGTGATTGTACTTCCTGATACTTCTGTAGTTGTCGTTTTTGTGCCGTCGTCCGCAATAGTAATTTGTGTATTACTATCACTTTCAACGACTTTTGCACTTTCGCCACTGCCAAGCGTTACTTTCCCACCATTTGACATAGTAACTACGCCATTGCCACTGCCGTCAATACTTACTTGAACACTCTTACCTGTTTCGGTCGTTTCACTTGTTATTGTTGTGCCATTAGCATTAATAGTTTCACTATTATCTAGAATTACGCCACCGCTTACAAGATTAGTTTCGTTGCTGGTTATTTCTAACTTTGTGTTGTCCGCACTAGTTGTATATGCTTTATCTCCAATTGTGATTGTACTTCCTGATACTTGTGCAATCGCATTTACAGTGCCGTCGTTCGGAATTTCAACTTTCGTCCCAGTAGAGCCCGAAATAGTCGTGCCTTTTACCGCGATAGAACTCCCGTCTGGTACCGAAACAATTGCTTTGCCATTAGAATCAATTTTAACACTTGTGTCGGCATCATTCGCGCCCATAATCTCGGTTGCATTTTCGCCTTCGCCGATTGTGATTTTTCCGCCCATTGGAATACTCAATGTGCCATTGCCGTCATTATCGACAGATACGGAAATATTCGTGCCGCTACCATTTGTAATCGTTGTTGCACCAGTGCCGACGCTAATATTTCCCCCGTTAGCGACATCAACGGAACCGCCCGTCAAAGCACCCTTGCCATTACTATCAATGGTAAATTCCGCACCGCTTGCACCAGCATTATAGGTGTTGCCTCCAATAGTAACCGTACCTTGTCCACTAACGCTGACTGTCCCATTGTCCTTGTCAGTCGTAACAGTCGTCGTTGTAGTCGTTTCGTCATCGCCGTCATCAGCGGACGTTATGGTAACAATCGTTCCGCCGATGTTGGTATCAATCGATTTGCCGTCCGTTATGGTCGCCGAACCATTGGAAAGTCGCGTTTTCCCACTGCCGTCAATGGTAAATTCCGCACCGCTTGTACCAGTATTATAGGTGTCGTTGCCAATAGTAATCGTGCCTTGCCCGTCGACCTTAACCGTCCCCGTACCATTTTCTTTGTCCGTTGAAACAGTAGTTTTTGTAGTCGTCGTGCCTTCCCCCGCGCCCGTTTTTATAATAACATTGTTGCCCCCAACATCAATGCCGATTGAATCGCCGTTGTCTATTTCAGTAGACCCGTCAGTCAATGTAAGGTCGCCATTTTGGTCAAAGGTAAATGTCGCACCATTCTCGCCCGCTTTGTATTCCTTGCCGTTGATTTCAACCGAATCTCCAGATTTTTCAATGGTTACGCCGTCTTTTGTTACTGTCGTATCTCCAGTATTCGCTTGCGGAACCAAAACTTCAAAATTCCCTGAGCCAGTTGGGTTTTTGACGTAAATAACAACATCAGTGCCAACAGGGCTAACAGTTATTTCATCGCCATTTTCAATGATGTTGTTGTTGTCGAGAGAAACGCTTCCGTTTTCACTTATTGTTTTTACCAACCCATTGATAGATATTTTATCGCCCTTTTGCAAGCCGTCAATTTGTTCGGTATCTCCGTTATAAACGCAAGCTTTGTCATCAGGTGTTTGTATTGTAGTTGTCGTGTCGTTGCCGTCGGTGTCGGTTATCGTAACTTGCACTTTCCCAAGCACTTTCCCCGTTACCCCTTTAGGGAGAATAAGTGTTCCGTCGGCGCCAATTTCGATTTCGACTGAAGTTGAATTAGTATTCACGAATTCATTTCCCCCTACGGAGAAAGCCCCGTTAGCAGGAACAGTCGCCCAATACGTGCCGTCATCTTTTTTAGTTACGATGATTTGCTCATTTTCGATAGATTCAACAACAATGCTTGCGTCCCAAACTCCAATATTTTCACCTTTTTCAAGAATGACTGCCCCTTGCACAAGTCCATTGCCCGTCGTCGTAACTTTGACTTTCGTGTCGGCAACTTTTGCTGTGTATTCGGTGCCATTAAGGACTGCCACATCGCCATTTTGCGCTAAGTCAACAGTCAAAGTGCTATCGCCAGCTATCGTTGTCAACACGTCATTGTCAGTACCGCTTTCAATAGTGTTCCCATTTATAATAGCCTTGCCACAAGTAGGAATGACTATATTTATTTTTCCGTCGGCAATTTTTGCGGTCAAATCATTGTTTGTCCCGCAAGCGATAGTTTCATCCCCAATTTTTGCAGAACAATTAGACGGAATTGCCACTTCTCCGTTTGACTTTACTGCAATGCAACCGCTTGTACTCTCAACTATTTTATCTCCAACTGTTATTTTTTCGCCATTGTCAAGGATGACTGACCCCGCAATAAGAGAGCAAGCGTTGCCAATTTTAATTTGTGTATCAACCGCATTAGTTGTGTATTCGGCGCCATTAATTGTAACTATACCGCCATTTTCGGATACGGTTGCAATCAAACTGCCGTCTGCGGAAATCGCAACTTTCGTCGCGTTGTCATTCCCGCTTGTTATGGTTTTGCCGTCTATTGTTGCAACCCCGCGTGCTGAAATTGTGATTTCGCCGTCTGCGCTAACAATAATATCAACATCTCCATTGTTTGTAATAGTTTTTGTTCCCACTTTTATTGTTTCGCCTTTGTTAAGAACAACCGCACCTTGCGTAAGTTTAATCGTCCCGTCAAGTGAAACTTCAATCACTGTGTTGTCTTTGTTGGTAGTATATTCTCTACTATCAATAACAACCACACCAGCACTTGTTGGAATAGTTACGACATCTTTCTTATTTGCTTTATCACTTGCAACGCTAATAATATCGCCATTTGTATTTTTAGGATTTTCAATAACTTTTCCGCTATAGCCGTCAAGGCATTGTCCGTCATTTAATTTACCAATGTTGCTTGAGTTGTAGGTGCGACTAATGCTTTGCACATTACTAAACCCAGATGTAGCACTGTATCCATTAGCATCTTTTATCCAACTATTTGTATCTTTGTCATAAGGAGAATATTCAAGAACATAATACGCTGTGCTATATGCGCCAAGAGCATTGTCCTTTGAAAGGTCATCCCATTCCGTTGTACTGTTAAAACCAATATACACTACATAAGATGGAGCGTCGCTATTTCCGTCCGGTTGAACAGATGACCAATATTGAGTTCCGCTTGGAAGTGTTATGCCACTTTCAGGTGCATTCCAAATCCACACCCAGCCCGTGCCGTCGCCACTTCGTTTACCTAGAATGTATGCAGCATTTGGAATGCCTCCGCTTATACCAGTCGCGCCACTAGGAACCGCGCCCAACCAAATGCGCGATGGATTGCTACATTTTTTGAGTAAAGTTATCAACATATTGTTTTCGCCTTGCGTTGTCGGAGTAACTGGGTGGCTCTTGTATCCAGGATAAGTCGTCGTGTCGCCCCCAGCAGTCATTGCACTTTCCCAACTTACAGCGCTTGAATAAAGCCTATAATAGTGCCCATTGTAATAAACATCAGTAATTCCGTTGTTTGTTTTTGGCGCGTATTGCGCGGCGGTAATACTTACTGTCCCCGCGCCCCTATATATAATCGAAGAAAGGTCCGTCTTCACACTTTCCATACTTGCGCCGTCGCGTGCTGTGTACTGAACGCTCGTAAGTAAAGATGATGTGCTAATCGAACTAACATTAGTTGAACCATAAACACCATTTGAGAATGTTCCACCATTTTGCGTAGCAATACTGAACGATGCCCCAGTAAAATATATGCTATACACTTTGAATGGCTTGCCGTCGCTGTCTTTTGGAATGGAGATAGTGGCGTTATACCCGTCTATACTCCCTGTAGCGACTTCACTTAAGTCAAGCCCCCTATATGTCCTTCCATTGATTAAAACAGTTTGCTGATTCAACAACCCATTTGCGGAAACATTGCCCTTTTCATCAATTTCGAAAGTAACATCAGTTTTATTTTCACTGACATTTTGTGCAGTATTTTTATTTGCAGTGAAAGAACCATTGTATGGGACATTGATTGTACATTTAGTCCCTTCATCTTTCGACCTAACAACAATCAAAACGCCGTCTGCGCATTTGTTGGTAACAGTGGTGGCTGATGTGCAAGTTTCTATAGATTCACCGCTTTTAAGTTCAACCGCGCCCCAAATGAGTTTGCGTTGAATACTTGCGTCAGTACCGCTAACTTGTATCTTTGCTTCGCCATTAGTTGCTTTATATGTATTGCCACAAACAATTGCCGTTTGATTTTCAGGAATTGTTATGATTAGAGAATTTTCATCTACTTTGACGTCCATATTAGACGTTTGTGCAGTTATTTCTTTGCCGTCAATGATTGCAGAACTGCCGTTTGCTATGCTAACAACAATATTGCCGTCATTGTCTACTTTTGCGATTGTTTCACTATTTGTCCCGCCGACAATTTCTTTGTCGCCGATTGTGACTGTTCCATTCATAGGAATTGTGATACTCAATCCGTCGCTTGTTATTTCAACTTTTGTATCACTATCTGCGCATATTCTTGTCCCGTCGATTGCAACCGCCCCATTTGATGGTATGGTAAAATAACCGCCATTCTCATCACTAGCACTCACGATTATGGTGTCATTATATTTATTTTGAACCATTTTATTTCCAATCATAATCGATTGATTGATATCAAGCCACACTGAACCACTAATGATTCTTTCTTTGTCGATGTCGGAAACAATTGTTGCGCCCGATTTACCGACATTGTATGTTCTAACCTTTGCACTATCGCCAAGTGTAACAGAGCCATTATTAGGCACAGTCAATATAGTTTCGTCGGTGTCGTCAAAGGTAATGGTAACGGACTTTGCACCATTATTTGTGTAGAGTTTGTCAAATGCAACTGCGCCGTTAGATGAAATGGTAAAGTAACCCCCGCCCGTGTCACTCTTACCAACGACGACGTTTTCATTATTATTATTTATTACGATTTTGCCGTCAACATTGATAGTTTCCCCCGCTTTATCTAATTTGATAGCACCTTTTGCAAGCGTAATTTCGTCCCCGCCAACGACAATTGTCGCTCCACTATCGCCCGCGATATATTCATCGTCGCCAATTTTGACAAAGCCGTTTGCTTTCACTCCAATAGTTGCATTGCCGTCATTAGGTTTATTCACTTTCACGGCAACAAAATGGTCGCTATCGGTGCCATTATACGTATTTTTGATAATAGTCCCGTCGGCAAGCGTAGTTTCTTCCCCATTTTTCAACGTAATGCCCGAAAGATTAGCCACTGCTTGCTCTAGAGATTCCACATCATCGGAAGCGCCAGACGAAACAGAAAATTCTGCGATTTCCCCAGACGCAAGGTTTATATTTTGCCACGAATACGCAATCGTCGCCCCAGAAGTACCTGTCCCGCGACTTTCGAAATAGTCAGCGCTGTTTTCAAAAGTATATTTAAAATTTGGATAATAGTTCCCAGTGCTTGAATAGGTGTAGAAATTGCCCGAATTCCCTATCCAACTGGTGCTAACTGGAACATCGCAATATCCATCATTAAGCGCCAAAACATAGCTTTTTCCATACGTTTTACCCCCACTACTTTGGTAAGTAACAGCGGTGGCATTTATGCCGTACTCTGTCTTAGTAACTTCAAGATGAGAGTAGTTCTTATTATATTCTTCCACCGAAACGCACGAATGAGCGCCAAATGAGAAGTCTGATAATCTAGAACCAGAGATGTTGCGCACATAATATTTGACGATTACAAGTTTGCCGTCCTCGGAAATTTGCGAAACACGCCACACGTCGACCTTGCCGTTGCAAAGTCGTACTTTGACATCCACCAAATCATCACTACCACTGCCAAAATTGGTGTAAACCGTTCCGTCATCTTTGCAAGTCATAACCCAGCCACGACTGCAATCTGTCGTTCGGATTTGATTGTTGTTAGAATCAAAGCCACAAACGTCCCAACCATTGGCATTGCTCCCGCTGTTTGCGGTTCCGTGCCCGAAACTAGCCGTAGCACCATCTTTTGTATACCACCAACAATCATATTTTTGATAGCGGTCATAGGTGAAAGGATATGTTTTTATAGTATACCCGCTATCCGTCTTAAAAGCATAATCTGAAGCGTAAACATAACTTGAATCGCTTTTGCTTTTGTAGTACGGTTTTGCCGTGTAATTTGTGGACGCGGTCAACCCTTCTATCTCGACGATATAATATCCGCCAAGTAATGGGCTTGTTGCGGGATATTTTGCGCCGTTTATTTCAACGCCATACTCCAAAATATTCGAAGAGTCAATGTTTGTATTAACCTTAATACCTGTATTATTGAATTTTGCTTGGTCGCTTTCTATATCATAGAAAACAGAACATTCCGCGCTAAATTGAGATTCGGCGTTAAATGTCGAATACCCTTTGTTTGCAGAAATGCCTGCCACTAACAATGCACACATAAGCATTGATAAAACGACCGTAAGTAGCCCTTTGCTTTTTGTGATTCCGCCCTTTGCATCACTGCGATGAGCTGATTTTTTGCAATTATTGGCATCTTTTTCCATAATTTTACTCCTTTGTTTTCAAACAAGTCATCTATAAACAAAAATAAACCAAAAATAGAATTATATCTTGCCCTATCTCTAAAAAACAACATAATTGTTACACTTTAAAACAACATAATTGTTACACTTTCTAAAGAAATGAATGCAAGTAAATAAGACAAAATTTAATTTCTATTTATATTTAGTGCTTATTATTATTTTTATATTATATCATATTTATCTATTTTTGTCTATCATTTTTTTTCTTTTTGCCGTTCCCGTCTTACTAAACAACACAAAAAACAATTAGAAACTATTGTTTTTTACTCAATTTGACTTTCAAAATTTTTAGTATCTGTTTTGCCAATTTTGATTACTCCATTACTTGCAAAAACTTTTCAGCTAAGCCATCGCAATGACTGCACGGCGCGCGACAACCGCACTGCGCGCAAATTTGCCAAAGCGTTACAGAAAATCATCGATATTACTAAATTTGAAGTCTGACAAATCATAATCGCGGTGTCTAATTGCGACGGGATTACGTTTCTTGTATGCCGAAAAATCCTTGTACTTACCAGCAATGACGTCGTCATAATGTTCGACTAGCCAATCAATGTCAAGGTTCTTGTTGTTTTGCAAGAAAACACTCTCTCTTACTGCCCTATAAAGTGATTCAATGTTTATGCGGTTGCTATCAATAACTAAATTAGGATTTCTTAGTGGTTTATTTAATTTTTGAGAGAGAAATTGAGCGAGCGGAACGCTCGGCGTTTCACTCGGCGGTGAAGACAACGCCGTTTGTGAAACATTTTCCTTTCTCTCTCCTATAACTTTCACTTTACTTTCCTCTTTCCTTTCTTCTTTACTCTCACTTTCTCTTTCTTCTTCTCTTTCTCTTTGTTTCAAAATGACGTCAGTTTGCCCCAAAATGTCGTCGGTTTGCCCCAAAATGACGTCGGTTTGAGCCAAATTGACGTCATTTTGAATTTTGGACGTCATTTTTGAATTGTTTTGAGTCGCTTGAGAATTATTCAAAACACGCTCATTTGGTGTGGCGTTTTTGTGTTCATTCGCGACATTTTCGCATTCAAGCACGTTGTTTTGTTGTCTATTTGGGGTGCTATTGTTGTCATTTTTTGAGATATATCCGCACTCAACCGCAGTCGGCGTTGCTGAATCAAGTAATTCTGGGTACACATATTGCGGAGCGTGCCATTGGTTTATGCGCTTTTGCGTGATTTGTTTGTAGTTCCTTTGTATGTCCAAACTTGTCAATATGTGGTGCTTTTCGTACATTTCTTTGTCAAAAATGCCGTTCTCCAAGCAATACTGCACGCAATTTTCGATTACTTTGACGTCCTTTTCGTATATGTCGAGTGCAAACAGCGACTGCTTGCGCTCATTCCACTCTATGTAATAGCCGTTCTCCATTGACATTTTGTTGTGCAATAACTGCAAACAGCCGTAGCCCGCAAGCCCTAATCTTGCAATCATTAGCTTGGTGTCATCGTCAAAATAGCACACAATCGGTCTGTATTCTATGCCTTTCTTTATATTCATATTAAATTTACCTCTATATAATTATAGCACAGATTTTCGACAAACTGCCAAAAAGTTTCGCTTTTTTTTGATTTTTTTTATTTTTTTTGATTTTTGCTTGCCTTTTTGCCATAATGCCAAACCAAAAACCCCTTTTCTCCCCATATTGGCGCGGGTGCGAAAACGCACTGCTACGGGTGGCTAGCGCGGGTGCGAAAGCGCACTGCTACGGGTGGCTACCGCGATCAATGTGCATATTCGCCCATAACCAACCGCGACCCCTTCCGGGCAAGGCTCGCCTTGACTGCAGGTTTGTTTGTCATCTCACAACAACATACCCGCACCAACACACACCTGCACCTGTGCCGTCTGGCACCGACGCTTCGCTCGCAATGACGATAAAGAAAGTACCTTACCACGAAAATAAGGACGTTATTTAAATAAAATATTATCATCAAAGTGGTACAAGCACTCACTTTGGGTCATTCAGCGTTATTGAAGTAGTACTAGCACCACTATAATAAAATAATTCCTTATTATTAAAGTAGTACAAGTACTCTCTTAGGGTCATTCAGAGCGAGAATCAAACCCGCATTGTAGGGTTTGATGAAGCGTAGGA
>CAZAYL010000020.1:0-16996 GCA_964489405.1 uncultured Lachnospiraceae bacterium
TTGATGAAGCGTAGGAATCTCGCGAACCGCGTGCCTCGCGTGCGGTATCGCGCCCTTAAGTTTGAGCAGCGTCAGCATTATAATAAAATCAATCCTTATTATGCGGTATCGCGCCCCCAAGCCCGCCACGCGCTAGCTTTATAATAAAATAATTCCTTATCATCAAAACAAACATATTGTTTTTTGTTTGACTTGAAATTTCAAATGTATTATAATAATTGTGTTATTGATTTGAGGCGAAAATGGTTAAGAAAATAGCGTTAGTTTTCACGCTTGTAATGGCGATAGTTATGTTTTGTGGTTGCAGTGGAGTGGGCGAATTGCAACTGATTACGACATCTCGAATTGAAAATTTTACCATTTCTGATGGCGAGGAGGGGTTGCGTTTTTCGGGCGAAAACACTATTGAAAATTTTTACAACCGCATAAAAAACATATATGTTCGCAAAGATAGATTCGCCGAGCAAGAGAACGGCACAAAATATTTTGGCGAGATGGTTCTCAAGATAGAGGTTGACGCTTCGCACGATAGGGAATTTAAGTTCGACATTGTCAAAACAGGCGTCGATTTACAAAAGTCATATTATATTCAAAAGATTTATAACGAAAAATATTATTTATCTGAACAATTGTCGCAAGAGTTGGTTGACTATTTCTACTCACTTTATTATAAGAATACCATTGTCATTGATTAAAGATTCGGGAATTATAAAAATGTTTGATATACAAAAAATTAATGAGCAACTTGCTTGTTGCGCTAACCCACAAAAAGAGACGTGGTCGCGTGGCATTATTCGGACAAAAATGCCGATGCTTGTTGTAATGGCGCCAGATATAAACGCGATTGCAAAATCGATTGCGCAGGTTGATGTGGTGCCGTATTTGGAAGCGGAGACTTTCAAATATTATGAAAATACGATTATTTTTGCAAAAACTTTGCATAGAGTGCGCGATTTTGAGTTATTCAAGCATTATTTATATAAATTGATACCCATTATAGACAATTGGGCAACTGTTGATGCCATTTTATGGTGCGAAAGCGCACAGCTACAGGTGCAGTCAGTACAAGCGATGGACTATGGTGGACGGCGAGGTGCAATGCGTTCTAGTTGTTCTAGTTCTCGGTGCGAAAGCGCACAGCTACAGGTGCAGTCGGTGCAAGCGATGGACTATGGTGGACGGCAAGGCGTAATGCGTTCTAGTTATTCTAGTTCTCGGTGCGAAAGCGCACAGCTACAGGTGCAGTCGGTACAAGATTGTTTGTTTGAGCTTAGCAAAGGGCTACTTTTGGACGAGCGACCATTTGCACGGAGAGTGGGCGTGCGCATACTTTTTAAATATCTTGATAGTTTTAATATTGACAAAACGCTTGCGCTTGTCAAAACTATGAAAAGCGAAAATGAATATTACGTCAATATGTGTCTTGCGTGGCTTTTGTGTGAAAGTTTTGTCAAACAACGTGAAAAAACGCTTGCGTTTTTGTCGCTTGACAACGTGAGTCAATTTGTGTTGCAAAAAGCGGTTTCGAAGTGTTGTGATAGTTATCGCGTTACCACTATTGACAAAGGTATTTTGCGCGATTTATTAAATAAGTAATGCTTTTTAAGATTATAAATTTATCCTTATTTATTTGTTTTTATGCAATAGATGAAAATTTTGAATCAACTTTGCATAGCAATGCGTGGCACAAATGTTTTGTTAAATGCGCAAAATATGATATAATGGCATTATGAATATTGAGATTATAAAGTGTCAGGCGCGAGCCGATGGAATTGACACTGCATTTGCAAAAATGAAAGAAAGACAAACACAAAATATGCAGGTGCTTATAGTTCCTGAAAAATTTGGTGTAAGTGCTGAGCGTGCGATGTTTGAAAGTACGAATTTGCGTGCGGTTTTTGATATGGACGTAACGACTTTTGACCGCTTGGCAGATAAGTTTGTCGTCGACAAAAATATTCAATATCTATCAAAGTCGGCAGGCATTATGCTTGTGCAAAAAATTGCACTTGATAAAAGTAGGGAATTGAAAATTTTGTCTAAATCTACGACTTTTAGCGGATTTAGTGAAAATATTTTTAACACAATTATGCTGTTCAAAAGTTCTTGCGTTACGCCCGAAACACTTTTGAGTGCAACAAGTGAATTGAGCGATGTGTCAAAACTAAAGCTTTTGGATATCCAAAAAATTTATGCGGAATACGAAAAATATTTACAAGATAGATACATTGATTCAGCAAATAAACTCGACAAACTCAATCGCGAACTTGAGTTTGATGACGCCACGCGAGCGACAGACTTTTATGTCTATTCCCCGAAACTCACAAAGCAAATTTTGTCTATCTTGAAGACACTTTGCAAATTTGCGCATTCGGTTACTTTGGTTGTGGAAGAAACACGCGAAGATGACAACTATCTTGTTTTGCGAAAACTTTGCGACGAGTTGGGAGATGTTTGCGAGCGCGAGATACCAAAGCGACCGCTCGACAAAGTCATAAAATATGGGCAAAGGTGCGCGTGCGACTGTGTGCATTTTGTTCGTGCAAAAGACATAAATTGCGAGATTGAAAGTCTTTGCACAAGCATTGCGCAAAGTGGCGGACGTTATCGCGACAATTTTGTTTTGGTCGCGGGACTTGATAAGTACAAAACGCAAATTGCTGAAATGATGCGTGAATTGGAGATTCCGTATTTTCTTGATACAAATGAGCCACTTTCGATGCTTGCGCCAGTGTTATTTATAATGCAAATGCTAGACCTTGCCAGTGAATTTCGTATTGATAAGGCTTTGGCAGTGGTTAAGTCTGGGTATTTAAATTTTCCGCAAGATAAAATTTTTGATTTTGAATTATACCTTACAAAATGGGGCATAAATGAACGCAACTTTTGGAGTGCAAACAACCCCCAAGATGAATTATTTGATAATTTTTCTATCATTTACAAAGATTTTTGCGCACTTTTTGATGAATTTTCAGCAAATTTGCGTCAAAGCAAAAATATATGCGAGATTTTGCAAGTACTTAATGACTTTTTGCAAAAAATCAAGTTTGAAGAAAAAATCGCAATTGAAGCGCAACAACTTGTAAATTATGGACAATTGCAAAAATCAAAAGAATATGAACAAATTACAAAAAAGATTGAGCAAGTGTCGAAACAATTAGCGGAAATTTTGGGATTAAACACTGTGTCAATCAGTGATTTCAAAATTATTTTTCAAGCGGGACTTGACAGCGTAAATGTTAAGACTCCCCCGCTAACTGTTGATTGTGTGTATATTGGAGATGTTTCGACGGCAATGTTGTATCGTGCCAAAAATTTGTACATCTTGGGGGCGGTTGAGGGGAATTTCCCCGTTTCTAATCAAGATTGCGGACTAGTGCAAGATGATGAAATTGCTGGGATGCGCAAGGTTTGCGATATTGACCCAACGATTCGGCAGGTAAATATCGAAAATCGGCAAGCGGTGCAGAATAACCTTGTTTGCGGGCAAAATTTGCGGATAAGTTATCCAGTTTCGGTGTTGTCTACTGAGCAAAAACCCGCAACACTGCTAAATGAAATTATGCGCAGTGTCGGTGGAATTTATGGTAATACCGCAGAATTTGTAGATTATTCGGGCATAAATATGCTTGATACTGCACCCGATTTAGCAAAAAATTTTTTGACGCGCAAGCGTTGTGAGCGTGTTTTGCGCGAAATTGACGCAGATATTGAGAAAATGAGCGTCCATACTATTTTTTCGCGCGTGTGTGGACTTGCAAACAAATTAAAGGTTGACTTTGAGAAGCCAAAGCTTGAAAATATTTGTCGCAAAATCACAAAGCCGAGCGTTTCGCAGTTGCAAGAATATTATAATTGTCCTTACAAAAATTTTTGTCATTACGGTCTTCGACTTAAGGAAAACGCGGACAACACTTTCAAGGCGGTTGATGTCGGGACATTTCTACACAAAGTCGCGGAATTATTTGGCGAATATCTCATTGATCGCAAGATGAAATTCATTGAAAGCGAGAGTGCCGAAAAAGTTTTTGATTATGTGATAAAGCGTACTTTTAAATTTTTTGAACTCGAAGATTTTGGGCGAAAAAACAAAAATATGAGCGCTGAAAATTTGGCGATTTTGAAAAATATTGCAAAGTCTGCAACGCTAATGTTGCGTGCTATTAACGAACAAAACAAAATTAGTGATTTTATCATCTCAAGTGTCGAAAAGCCAATTAATTTTGAAATTGAGTGTAATGGCAAAAATGTTTCAATCTCAGGCAAAATTGACCGCGTCGATACATTTGGCGATTATGTTCGCATTATTGACTATAAGACTGGCAACGATAAATTTAGTGTTGATAGCTTGCTTTGCGGTAGGCAAATTCAATTGTTCATTTATTTAGGTGCAATAGCAAAAATTGCGGACAAAAAGCCCGTAGGCGTCTACTATTTCAAAATCAAAGACGATTTTACATCTCCATATAGCGACAAAGATTTCTTGCGAACATACCGACTAAATGGCGTAACAGTCAATGATGAGCAATTGATTTTGGCGCAAGACACCACTTTGAATGACAAAAAATTGAGAAGCGACATCATCCCCATCGAAATCACAACGTCGTACGCAAAAGGGGAATTTAAATTACACAAGTCGCGAAGTTCAGCAGTCGAGAAAGAACAATTAGAAAAATACATTGATTACGCCTACAAAATTTTCGAGCAGGGCGTCAAAGAAATGGAAAACGGGAATATCCAGCAAAGTCCGTACAAAGGTACGTGTGATTATTGCCCATATCGTGGCGTTTTGTGCGATGGGAGCGAAAGCGAACGCGTGGCAAGAACATTTAAATAAAACAACATCTCTATAAGCAAGTACAAGTACATACTGTAGGTCATTCAGAGCGAAAATCAAACCCGCATTGTGGGGTTTGATGAAGCGTAGGAATCTCGCGAACCGCGTGCCACGCGTGCGGTATCGCGCCCTTAGGTTTGAACGGCGTTAGCATTATGATAAAATCAATCCTTTTTGTGCGGTATCGCGCCCACAAGCCCGCCACACGCGCCAGCTCCCAACAGCGGTATCGCGTTTCATAGCTTGCAAAGTGCCAGCATTATGCTAAAAATATACTGATAGCTGGCACAAGTGTACAAAAAAATAAATAATACAAAAAAACAAGGTGAAAAATGGCAAAAAGTATGACAAAAGAACAGCAACTTGCAGTCAAAACAACAGACCGCGCAGTTATTGTTTCGGCGAACGCAGGTTCAGGGAAAACAAGCACAATGATTGCGCGACTTGTGAAATTGGTGGAAGAACACAAATGTAGCGTTTCTGAAATTCTAGCGCTTACATTCACAAGAAGCGCAACCACTGAGATGAAGCAAAGACTTTTTTCCGCATTGCAAAATAGTACTGTATTGAACGATGATGAAAAGCGCAAAGAACTTACCGAACTCAATGTTGCGGATATCGCGTCGCTTGATAGTTTTTGCCAAAAAATCATTAAAAAATACTTTTACATTTTGGGTATCGACCCGAATTTTGGTGTCATTGATAAAGTCGAAGCGGGATATCTCAAAGCAAAGGCACTTGATGACACATTTAATGAATTTGGTGAAAAAATCGAATTCTTAGAGCTAGCGCAAGTGCTTGGCGCAACAAAAAATTTGGATAAAATTAGCGAACTTATTTATGACTTTTCTTCGTTCTTGTTTACGCTAAAGGACCCACAAGAATATTTAGATAATCAATTAAATGGTAGCGCGCAACAATACAATTTAGCCGTGCATTATATGCTAGATTGTTTAAAAAATGACATTTTGCAAATGAAAAATACGCTTAAATTAATAAAAAGCGAAATATTAATAAATAGTTATGATGAAAAGTTGAATGAACGCATCGATGTATTGATTGATTTTTCGAATTTGTTTAAGACATTCAAACTTGACGAAATAAAAAATTTTGCGCAACTACCCGAGTTACCTGAATCTCCGCGTGATAGAGCGGGGAAAACCGCCGAAGAATTAGATTTTCGCAAAGAGATTGGAGCAATAACCAAAAACTACATTGAGAAAATGAAAGAATATGCCATTATTTTTGCTTTTGGAGATACAACAAGGCTTGCAAAATGCTACGAAAATTCGCTAATTTATGTCAAAACACTTTGTCGCATAACAAAAAAATACATTGAAAATTACTCAAAAATAAAGAGCGCCCGCAATGTTTTAGACTTTACTGACCTAGAAGACAACGCGATTAAAATTTTGCAAAACCAAGACGTCAAAAGCGAAACGCGCAATAAATATAAGTACATTTGTGTCGACGAATTTCAGGATACCAACGAAAAACAAAGCGAACTTTTGTCGCTTGTTTGTGGCGAAAATAATACATTTTTTGTCGGCGACCCAAAGCAAAGCATATACAAATTTCGCCAATGCGATTTAAATATTTTTGTCGAATTGATTGATAAATTCAAATCGGACAAGACAAAGAAGTTTATCGCATTTAAGCAAAATTTTCGCAGTCATAAGCACATTTTGACATTTGTAAATAAAGTTTTCAAAAATATTATGACAAAAGATTTTGCAAATATTGATTATGTCGGCGACAATGAATTTTCCAATCTAAATGTTCGCACATTTCGCTTGAAAGGAACATTCAAAAATGCACACCCGCGCAAAGTGGGGTATATCGACCGAGTGCGCACATATTATCTTACATCTAGCGACGACAAAGTACATTTAGAAAGTGGAAATTTCTTAAAAAGCCATAGAAAATTTAAAAAATGCATCACGCTTGCGCGTCAAACGGTTGCAGTAAATAAATTGATGTCCCAAAAATTTAAAATCAAGGAACAACACATCACATATAGAGCCCAAAAGCCGTGTGAAATCTATAGCGTTATGCGCGAGCAACAACGCACTTTGACAACAAAAACATTTGGAGATGCCGATGTTGTAGTGTCATATATCACAGAATTTTTTGAGAAAAAAATTCGCATCACAGACTCCGATACAAAACGAAAGCGTCTTGTCCGCTTTTCTGATTTTGTCATTTTGCTTCGCGACCGCACACACTTTGACGACTATATCAAAGCTTTGGCTTTGGCGGGTATTCCCGTCAGCGCAAAATTTAAACTAAACCTAGTCAAAGAGCCGTGCGTTATGAACATAATTAATGTTTTGCGCGCGGTCAGCAACCCCAACCAAGATTTGGCGCTTGCTTGCAGTTTGAAAATTATCGGGGGGCTAAACGAGCGCGAGATGTTTGAAATTCGCGAGAATTATAAGGAAGATTATTTTTATAAAGCGTATCAAAATTTTATTGCCAGCGAAAATAATCAATCGCAAACAATTGAAAAATTGCAAAATTTTGCCCAAAAGCTTGAAAAATATCGCTTTTTGGCGCGCAATTTCACAGTCAGTCAACTTCTGCATTATATAATTGATGACTGCAATTTGAAAAATTATT
The DNA here is from genome assembly GCA_964489405.1 of uncultured Lachnospiraceae bacterium. GTDB lineage: Bacteria > Bacillota > Clostridia > Christensenellales > UBA1242 > CAKVOD01. The sequence continues at coordinate 7,457 of CAZAYL010000020.1, forward strand.
TTCTTTCGCAATCAAATGGAGTCGACAAATTAAAGCAAGTGGAATTGTTTTTGGCGAAACTTGAGGGCAAGAGTTTTGAAAGAAGCGTCGACGAGTTTTTGCACTTTATTGATAGCTATGAAAAAGCGTTTGAAGTAGACTATTCGACAGTAAGTTCAGATAATTGCGTCAAAATTACAACCATTCACGATAGCAAAGGGCTTGAATATCCTATCGTTATTATTGGTGGATGCGGAAGACCTTACAATTTCACAAAAGATTCAGCGTTTTGCTTTACAAAAGAAATGGGACTTGCGGGCAAATCTTTCGACTTAATTAAGCGGACTGAAACCGATTCAATCGCGCACGCGTCCATTCAGCGCAATAAGCAAAAGGACGAACTTTTGGAAGAAATGCGCATTTTATACGTTGCACTCACACGCCCTAAAGAATACTTAATGCTTGTTGGCGCCAAACCCAAAACGTCGCGCGAACGTGTGGCGGACGTGAAATGCATCTTTGACTTTGTCGAATTTATGGGGGAAGAATAAATATTATGGAAAATAAAAAAATTGAATTACAAACAAGCAAAAAAAGAGTGGCAAAACCTAAATCGCGAATTTATGGCAAAGGCGACAGCGATTTTGCTGATGACGTTGTCAAAAACCTTGACAAACCATATGCATTTATAGATAGCACAACCTTGCCACTCAAAAACAGCGTTTCAGCCCTTTTGCAGAAAACGAATGAAGAATTAGAATTTCAAAAGGACGAGTTTTTGACCGTTCCAATTTTTGATAGCGAAGTTTTGGAAAGCACGCAAATCGGCATTGCGTACCATACGGCAATGCAGTGTTTGGAAATCGACGAGCCAGCCGAAGCCTTTTTGGCACGCGTCCAAGCAGAACTTTCAGATGAAGAACAAAAAGCAGTAGATACGCAAAAAATTCTAAATTGTAGAAATGTTATTTTAGAAATCGCGAAATCAAAAGATATGGGGAAACTTCATAAGGAACAAAAATTTATGATGTATGTTCCGTACAACGAAATTTTTGACAAGTCAAATATAAATGATAATATCTTAATTCAAGGGATAATCGACTTGTATATTGAATTTGCCGATGAAATAATTTTGATTGACTACAAAACAAACAAAACAAGAGATGAAGAAAAACTCAAAAAAGAATACAATATGCAAATGTCGCTCTACAAAAAAAGTTTGTGTGAGAGTTATAAAAAGAATGTAACAGCATATTTGTATAGTTTTTCAATCGAAAAACTAATAAAATATTGATAGCAAGAACAAAACGCATAGGAAAGCTATCAAAAAACAATAGGATACCCGCATAAATTTGCAGGTATCCTATTTTGTCGCACAAAAAATTTAAATAAATAAAGAAAAAATGCAAAAAAACGCTTAATTTGTTTGACAAAATTATCTAAAATTATTATAATTTATTTAAATTTTGACATTTTATATCTTTTTTTTGCAAATTATGTATTTTTAGGGGTTGTTTTGCAGAAAATTTAGTATAAATGTCTTGATATAACAAATGCTAATTTGATAAAAAAGGAGAATCGTTATGAAATCAGCACTATTGGCCTCATTTTTTGATACAATAGAGAATTTTTTAGCGACAGTTGCAGACACCTTGAAGTTTGATGTGCTTTTGTACATCTTTGCAGGGTTGTTTGTTTTGCTTGTGATTATGACTATCATAAGACTGCGCTTTACATATGAAGTGAGGGCAATTAAATCATTTAAGAAAATCAATAAATATTTTTTGAAGAAGCCTTACATCAATGAGTCGAACCTTGTTGAATTTAATAGACTGATGAAGAAAATACCATATCAACTAAGGGATAGATGGCAATACTTTATGCTTAACCGCGAGGGCTTGCCAAGTGGATATATGACACTCTATCACTGCGTTGAGCAACCTATCAAGACGAGTAACTATAAGTCCACAATAGTGATGCTCAAGTACATCACAAATATTTGTGTCGTTTTGTGTGCGCTTTTGTGTTTGTTCTTAATTTCAGGGACCTTGACGGGTAAATCACTCGTGCAAGCGCTCATTATTCCTATAGGGTTCTATATTTTGAGTCAATTATACATTTACTTTTTGAATGCAAAATTTAATGCAGTCAGCGTTGACCTATATGAATACTACCTTGCGTTCGTTCGCAATCTTGACAAGGCGTCCGCATCAATTCCAGACTATGTAGATTATGAACTATTGTTCACAGCCAAAGAAATCCGCGACGGTATCCCTGTTTTGCGCGAATATCTCGAAAAGCGCGCTCTTCTTGACAAAATCGCACGCGAAAAGGCGAAACAAAATGAGAGTGAACGCGAGAGTTTCGATTTCACAAATCTCGGAATCGACGGCTCACTACTCGTCGAACGCGCGCTGACAACCAGTCAAGATTATTTGAACACACGCAACAGACTTAAGGACGAAATCACTAAGCTTGAAGCGGAGAAAGATAAGTATGACGCGCAATATGTTTCTATCGAAAAAGATAGCCAAAGGAAATTGCAAACTATCAAAGAGAACCTTGACCGCTTGCAAGCACAACTAGATGCCTCTGCAAACCGTATTGAAGCGAACTATATCAAGAAGCAACAAAGCGCAGAGCAAGCAAAACAAGCAGAAATTGAAAAGAACCTTGAAGACTTGCACGTCAAATACGCCCAACAAGTTCAATTCCTTGAAGCGGAAATCGCTAAGCGAAATGAAGCAATCGAAGTCGACAAGAAAGGCGTTTCAGAGCAAATGGAAGCAGAGTTTGAAACCTACAACGAGAAAGTTTACACCATTCTCCGCAACAAAATTGACCAAGATGATGCCGACGAGTTGAAAGTTACTCGCGCCGAACTCGACAAAACGCGCGATGAACTCGAGAGTGAAACACAAGAGAAAGACACTCTCAAGTTGACACTCGACATCAAGGGGCAAGAAATCGACACAATGCAAAGCACAATAGACGCTTTGAATGAAAAAATTGCAAAAATTTCAGCGCGCGATCGTCGCAATGTCGCAAAAATGTACGACGAAAATATTCAACTCAAGAAACGCGTCGCAGAACTTGAGGAAATGTCGCAAAATCAAGTTGTGGTTGCAGATACTTATGATGAGAATACCGCAATGGAGAGCGAAATTCAAGAGGACGGCGAGCCAGTTTATTATGATGCAAATCACAACGTCGTTGATTTCAGTCAATACTATGACGAGAATGGGTGGTTCAAAGAATTCCCGAAAGTTTATGACGCCGACGGCAATTATTATGACTTTGCTGATTATTATGACAAATATGGCAATCTATTGGAGCAAACTGAAGAAAGCACTGAATCTGAACAAGTGGATGAAAATGCTGAACAGCAAGTTGATGAGAATGTCGCAACTGTAGAGAGCGAAAATATTCAAGCGCAAAATGCTCAAGATGATGAGAGCGTTCAAGAGAATGACGAAGTCGCAATTGTAGCCGACCAAGACCAAGTTTTTGTAGGAGTTGATACTCTTGAACAAGACGGAACAATTGTTGATGACGAAGCTACTTTGCAGGAAGCAAATGACCAAATCGTTGATGATACAAATAGTGTTTTTGACACACAAGACAACATTCAAGACTTTGAGCAAGAAAATGCGCAAGATGTAGAGCAAGAGAATGCTGTTGAAGAATTTTCTCAAGACAATGAAGAATATGCCGACGACGACGTCGTGTATTACGACAAAGACGGCAATGTAGTTGATTTCGAGCAATTCTATGACGAAGACGGAAGATTTAAGGAATTCCCGAAAGTTTATGACAAAGACGGCAACTATTATGATTTTGCCGACTACTATGATAGAGATGGCAATTTGCTAGAGCAAACAAACGAAATCAATGAAGATGATATTGTTCCTATCTCAGCCGATGAAGAAAGCGTGTTTGTTGGAAATATTGAGCCGACCGCAAGTGAGATAAGTACAAGCGATGTCCTAGCCGATAAGCCAGCTACAATAAATGCAGATGTTCAGTCAACTGAAACAGCAAAACGTGGCCGTGGTAGACCAAAGAAAGATGCGGACGACAACCAAAATAAAAAGCGTCGCGCAACTAGAGTCAAGGATGGCGATAAATCTACTGCTAAGAAAACGACTGCTAAGAAAACGGCAAAGACAACTGCTAAATCAAACACGGCAAAGAAAGCTAAAAAGAATACCGATTCAGACGCTAAACCTAAATCAAAGGCAAGTACTAAAACGGACGCCAAGAAAAGCACGAAAAAGCCCGTAGAAGCAGGCGCTAAAAAATCAAAGTCAACTGCTTCAAGCGCAACAAAAACATCGTCTAAGAGTTCTAGCACCGCCAAAAAGGCAAAAAGTGCAACCACAACAAAGAAAACAAGCGCCAAAGCAAAGACGGAAAACAAAACGGGGGCAAAAAAGAAAACTGCAACCACAAAGCCGTCAACAAGAAAGAGTTCCCAAAGCAAGTCATCTACAACGCAAAAACGTGCTAAGAAAACACCAAAAGTGCAAGAAGAAAAAATAATTGATGACGAACTCGACATATTGAATGGACAAATTAATTCCGAGAAAGCAATTTTGGAAGCAAAGCAAGCGGAATTGAAAAACAAAATTTCGCAAACACTCTCCGAATTGCAAGAAAAGCCAACAGTCGACCGCGACCTTGACGAAATTAGGGAAATTATGAATCACCTAAAAGAGCAAGCCAACGAGGCAAAGAAAAACGGACTTTCTAAGGAAGAACAAAAACAAATCAATAAGTCGCTTAGCGAACTTTTGCGCGCAATGGCAAATAAACAAAATAACAATAAGTAATTTATAGTTGTCAATTATATATAAGTAATAGATAAATTACAGTAATTAATCAAAAAGGAAGTCCATTTGTGATTTCCTTTTTTGATTATATCGAAAAAATAGTTGACTATTTCTTGCAAATTGAGTATAATTGTGGTAAATAAACAAAAACTATATGAGAGGTAGTGTTATATACAATCAAGAAAGGTAGTTTTGGTAAAGTTAATTGCAATGGCGCTTTGTGCAGTTGTGCTTGCCATAGCGCTTTCCATTCCATTTACTTTACAACAAAAGAAAATCGAAAGCGTCAGCGCAGCTAGCAGTTGTTCACTGACAATAACTTTTACTAATTTCCCAACGAAAATAAATGGATATGCTGTGCTTAGTTTTACTTATATTGACAGTGAAAGTGGTTCGGTAAAGACAATATCGGAACTCTTTACAGCGAGCGACACAACAGCGAGCAACACAATTAATAAAAGTATGAACATTGGGGGTGTAGGTAAATTAGAGATTAATTGTCCATTATATTCAACAATTTCTGTTACTGGTCAAACTGCACAGGATGTAGGAAAAGACGGGAAATCATTTGCAACATATGATTTTACATCAGCACCTACAAGCCTTACAATCACGATTGAATTTGAAGATAAGGGTTGGTTTGGCGGGACCACAATTGTTTGATTGACATTATTATAATGTTTAATGTTTGATGTTGATTAAGTTAAACTGTACTTACTCTAAAATTTATTGTACAAACTTAATTTCTATTACAAAGTCAACTACCAAATTTACTTTGAAAATTAACTGAAATTAGTTGAAAAGTGAACGAATAAATGCTTTCAAAATCTTTGACAAAACATTTTTAAAGTGTTATAATACATTAATTTAGGTGTTTTAAGATGGTTCGGTCTTAAAGGGGTTATCGCCTAAAGGTAACTGACGACTCGTTTTGGGGCGTCTTTTTTTTTCGCGATAGCGGTGGCTCATTAATAGTGTGGCGCTAATGGGTGTTGCAAATCTACATATTTCAAAAAATGTCGAAAAAAATATATGTAAAAAACAAACAATTTTTAGCAAAAAGATGTATAATATATGTACTATAATAGGAGGCAAAAATGGAAAAAACAAATAAAGAAAATAACTCAAAGAAAAATTACATAATACTAGCAATAGTAACTGTTCTTGTGGCAGTGATTGCAGTGGTTGCAATTCTTGTAATTTTGAACACGAACAATCAAAAACCTGCGGGGACGGTTCAATTTAGTACCAACCCTAGCGTGTCAATGGTTGTCAACGACAAAAACCGCGTCATCGAAGTTCAGTATCTAAATAGTGATGCGGAAATTTTACTCTCAAAGACTGATTTTGTGGGTAAAAATATCAATGAAGCGTCAAAATTGTTTGCACAAATTTGCTGTGAGTCGGGGTATATAGATGCGACCAGTTCAACGGGAAGCAAAGTTGAAATAATTATTTCAAATAATGATGAAGACAAAGTGGATTCGCTTGGCAAGAAGCTCAGCAAAACAATGAATGAGTATTTCGACGACAACGGCATAATTGCGGGGGCAACATACTTATCACTTGACCAAATCAAAGCACAAGCTGACGCACTCAAAATTTCTACAAACAAGTATATTCTCATCAAGACCGCTCAAAAAATGCACGTCGACTATACTGAAGCGGAACTTGTCGAAATGTCTGAACAAGATATTTTGAGCGCTATCAAAGATAAATCGGCGGAACTAAAGGGCGTTGCGCAAGAGTATTATGAAGATTATACCGCAATTGCTAAAGATGAACTTGAGAAATTTGAAAATCTTATTAATAATACAATTAGCCCTATTTTAGCTCAAATCAAGTTGATTGTCCCTGACTTTGAATTAAATGTTTCATTAGATATGTCATTTGGAGATTTAAAGAAGCAAATTACAGCTAATATTACTAACGAAACAATCAAAAGCACTATTGAAGACACACTTGATGAAATGGAAAAAACTTTCAATGACATAAAAGCGGAAATTAAAAATGAAATAAAGAAATTGCAAGACAAAATCATTGAGGATAGTAAAACCGCTCTTACAACCGCAAAAGCGAAACTAGAAGCTAAACTTGCTACATACAAGCAAGATGTTGAAAACGCTAAAGCGTATTACAAAGACCACAAGGACGAAATTGATGCGAAAATCAAAGCGTTCCGCGATTCAATTTCTGTCGATGTAGATGTTAATTTCAATGTAGCATAAGTTAGAAAATTGATAAAAATTTATTTTCCGAAATAAATTTAGTAGGCAAAAGTGCAAATTTATTAAAAAATCAACTTTTGCTGTGGAATTTATTTTGGAAATTAACTAAAAACTGAATAAAATTTAAACACCATTTAACTACTTGACAAAAGCAGTTAAATGATGTACAATATATATATCCATAAAGAGTGTGCGAGGGACAGTCCCGCTGACCACACAGCAACCTAGTGTATGCCAAGGTGCTAAAGGCTGACCGATGGGAATAATATTGGACTTTCATCCTATCGGGAACGATGGGATTTTTTAATCCCTTTATGGAAATTAACGATAAAGGATAAAAAATATGAAGAAAATTATTACAAGTGAAAGCGTAAATATCGGACATCCCGACAAGACTTGCGACGTCATTGCGGACGCGTTTTTGGACGAGGCACTTTCGCAGGACCCATACGCACAAATGGCTGTCGAATGCGCAATTAAAGGCAACAGACTTTTTGTTTATGGCGAAGCGACAACGAAAGCGAAAATTGACTACAATGGTATCGCTAGAGCAGTTTTGAAAGACATTGGTTACACTAACAAATTCAAAATCATCAAAGAAATAAGCGAGCAAAGCCCCGACATTAATCAAGCAGTTGTCAAAGAGGACATTGGCGCCAATGACCAAGGAATGGCGTACGGTTACGCAACAAACGAAACCAAAGAATTTATGCCACTACCTGTGCTTGTTGCACACAAAATAATGTATCAATACGAGGAATTTAGAAGAACAAGAGATGATTTCTTTGCTGACGCCAAAGGGCAAGTGTCGGTTGAATACAATAATGACAAACCTAGCAAAATTACAACCGTTCTAATTTCCGTGTCGCACGATAAAAAATTACAACTTGCAGAAATACAGAAAATCATTAAGGAAAATGTTTTGGACAAAGTCTTGCTAGAATACAAAAAATATGTAAAAGACACCGAATTCATCATCAACCCTAGTGGCAAATTCACAATTTGGGGTTCATTTAGTGATTCTGGGTGTGTTGGAAGAAAAATCGTTGTCGACACTTACGGCGGAGTTGGACGCGTGGGCGGGGGGTGTTTTTCTAGCAAAAACGCAACTAAAGTCGATAGGTCAGGGGCATATTATGCGCGTTATGTGGCAAAAAATATCGTGGCGCATAAATTTGCCGACAAATGCGAAATTCAGGTCGCATACGGCATTGGATTATCAAAACCTATCGCAATTAATATCGAAACATTTGGCACTGAGAAAAAACCTCTTAAGGAGATATACAAATACGTGCAAGAAAACTTTGATTTTAGCCCCGCTAATATCATAAAAGAACTTGATTTGTTAAAACCAATCTACAAGAGAACTGCTTGCTATGGGCATTTCGGAAGAAATGAATTCAGTTGGGAAAAAATTAAAAAATAACGAAAATAAAGGCTAGCACTTTTGAAACTAGTAGTATAAATTATGTGATGTTAAGTTTAAGCAAGTTAAATTTTAAGTTACTAACTGCAACAACCTTGATAAATCAAGGTATCATAATTTGAATTATGTATAACGAAAATAAAAGGAAAGAAAATAAATGAAGTTAGATATTATTGGTTGTAGCACATCGTGGAGTAGTAGACCTACAAGTTGCTACTTATTAAATGAGCATATTATGTTTGATTGTGGCGAAGGAACAACAAAACCACTGGTGGCATTTTATGGCAGTAAAATGTTTATGAAGGTTGATTGTATATTTATAACACATTATCACTCGGACCACTTTTTTGGTGTTATTCAATTTTTATCTCAAAGAATAAATTTTTGTTCAAACGAAGAGCAAAAGCAGTTGACAATATATGGAATTAAAGGGTTGAAGGATGCACTTGATAAACTTTTTACTTTTTCAAATAAAGAAAAAATTAATATTGAAGATTATATAAATGTAATTGAAATAGAAGATTTTTCAAAACCTATAAATGTGGACGGTTATGAAATTATGCCATTTCCTCTTCATCACGGCGATTTTGATAACTGCGGATTTGCCATAAAACAAAACAACTTTGTGCTTGGATACACAGGCGATACCGCATTTGATGATAATTTACTTAAAATGGTAAAGTATTGTAATGCCCTTGTTTGCGAAGTATGTGGTAAAAAGAACGCGGTAAACCACATGGGGGTAGAAGGTTATAATGAACTTCGAAAAATGTTTCCGCAAAAAACTTTTTTTGCGGTGCATTGTACCGACCCAGTTTATAATGATGCGGAAAAATTAAATTTAAACAAATTAGATTCGGGCGATTGCTTAGAAGTTAAAGATAACAAAATTGTAAAAAGTGTAATAAAGTAACAAAAATTAAACTCGAACTAAAATATCAAATTAAAGAAAATACAAATTGCCAAGTGCTAAAAAAATGGGGTTTTGCGAAAAGCCATGCGCGCAAACCCCTTTTCACTCGGCAATATTTGTTCAAGAGAAATGTGTTTTATCTAGTTGTTTTTACTCAAATTG
>CAZAYL010000021.1:0-16383 GCA_964489405.1 uncultured Lachnospiraceae bacterium
CTACGCTTCATCAAACCCCACAATGCGGGTTTGATTTTCGCTCTGAATGACCCAAGGTAAGTACTTGTACCACTTTAATAATAAGGAATTTATTTGATAATAATGGTGCTAATACTTGCTTGGCAAATAATTTTGTTTTGTTATTTTAACTCACAAGCAAAATTGTTGCTGTCTAGAAAAATCGAAAAAAACAAAATATCATAATAATTTATTTGCAAGATATAGATTTTTGTGGTAAACTATAAATATGAAAAGGATTAGCGCTAGAGCCATAATAATAGAGGGAGATAAGATTGGGTTAATGTACCGCAAGAAAGTGAACCACGCCTTCTATTGTTTGCCAGGTGGCAAGCAGGAAAGTGGCGAGAAATTGGAAGAAACGGTGGTTCGGGAAATCAAAGAAGAATTTGGAATCGACATTGAAGTTGTCAAAAAGGTTTATGAATTTGTGTCAGAGAGCGCGCACCAGCATTTTTATCTTTGCAAGTGGGTGGACGGAATTTTTGGCACGGGCGAAGGCGAGGAGTTCACATTGTCTAGCGAAAAGGGATATTATGAACCGCGTCTAGTCAATATTGAGCATCTTAAGGAACTGCACATATTGCCAAAGAAACTCGCAAAGCAACTCCGCAAAGACTACGAAACAAACGGGGAAAACTTGCGCGACGATGTCAAAATTTTTGTTGAGGATAAACCGACAATTCAAATTCAAAAAGTTAAGTTAAAGAAACGAAAATGCTCCAAGTAATATTTCTTGGGAGATTTTTTGCACAAAACAAAAGATGAAAAAATAAAATAAAAAATCAATATTTTGTTTTAAAAAAAGTTTACATATTATTTGCAAAGTGGTACAATAATATATTGTATGATAAAAATCATATGTCAAAGGAGATTATTATGAATAAAATTTTTAGATTAATGGCTACAGTAGTTTGCGTTGCGATTTCTTCTTTGTTAATTTTCTCTGCTTGTGGTAAAGTGGAGCCCGCCCTTGTTAGTTACAATTTAAACGGCGGGGCATTTACGGATACATTCAAAGCGGAAAACGGCATTAAATCAGACAAATTGTCAACGGCAGTCAACTTGAAATACTATGGGGGCTTTTCGGACGGTATGCCCGACGAAAGAGATTTGGAAGCGCCCGACGGCAAAGTCTTTGCGGGGTGGTATCTTGACAAGGAGTGCACCGCGGAGAACTATTTGACGTCGCAAACTTGGGAGATTCTTGCGCAAAATATCCGCGACAAGAAAGGTGGAACTATTTACGCGCGCTGGATAGACAAGGGACAAAAGGATATTCTCTATGAACTTGACGGCGAAACTTTTAGTTTCAAAGAGACAACTTCAAAGATTGTGCGTTTTACTTGCACAAGCGACACTTTTGCAAGTCAAAAGGAAAATTTGCCAACCGTTGACGACGTCAACGCAGTCGGCAAACAAGAATTTAGTAGTTGGGCAGTTGAATGCAATGGACATTACTATGACTTTGCTGAACACGCCTACAAAGTGAATGCGACTAACAAGTATTGCTCAAATGTAAATAGTGGATTTGATTCAACAACATTTGCAGATTTCTTTGAAGATACAAATGTTTCGTATGTACTTTTGCGCCCCGGCATAAAGACCGACAAGCCTGCGCGCACAATAATATTAGATATGAGCGAAGGAGATGTTCATATCGTACGTTCTTTTGATTCTGAAACGCGTAATAAATCGTATAATAGCACCTATCTCTTTGGAACTGTTGGAATAGGTGAAACTGGAACAGCGGAAACTGGCGAAACATATTATACCGAACTTTCACTCAGCGTCATATATGACATAAAATTTAGCGACTTAAACGGGCTTTTGCCTAGTGGCGACAACTTGACAGCAAGTGCAAATGGCAAAGTTTGGAAATTTAAAGTTGGGGACGGAACGGCGCAAGAATTTAATGAAACAAATTGGAATGGAATTAGAAGTACCCGCCCAACTGAAACAACTGAAAATATAACATTTGTGTTGGTCTAAAAAATAAATTGATAAATAAAATCAAACAACTAGGTAAAGCATTTTAATTTAAATATTTTTGGGAAATCAAAATAACCTTTAATATAAATAGGGTAATACCATTTTTGTGGTATTGCTCTTTTTTGTAGTAAAAAAAAGAATAATGACCTGTTGGTGTAAATTATTCTCCTTTGAAGAAGTTTTGGTGGCGAGATTTATCTAGCAGTGCAGTGAGCACATTTTTGCGGAAATCTTTGTTGATTTTCTCAAACTCTGCGAGAGTGTCTTTGATTTCTTGACGTTTGGTGTGTTTATCCACTGGGCAAGGGTTGTCGAAAATGGGGAAGTCCTTTGAATAATTGATGATTTCATTTTCGCGAATGTATATCATTGGGCGTATTTGGTAGACTTTTGTGCGGTCGAGATATGAGAGTGGCGAAAAGGTCGAAAGGCGCGACTCAAATGTTAGGCTCATAAAAAATGTTTCAATGAAGTCGTCGCCGTGGTGGCCGAGTGCGATTTTGTTATACCCCAAAGATTTTGCGACGTTGACGAGTTGCCCTTTGCGGAGAGTGGAGCAAAGACTGCAAGGGTTTGTTTCTTTGCGGACATTAAAAAGAATGTCGTAAATTTGCGTTTTGACGATGTGTAGTTCGGCTCCGCGCTCACTGCAAAATTTTTCGAGTTTTGAAAAGTCGTATTGTCCGTCAAACATATCGATTGTGATGACGACAAAGTCAAAGTCGACAATTGTTGTTTTTTTGAGTTTGCTGAACAAGTCGACAAGCGTCAAACTATCTTTGCCCCCTGAAAGCCCGATGGCAATTTTGTCGCCGTCATTTACTAGATTAAAATTTTTTATTGCCTTAACAAATTTTGAAAATATTTCCATAAAAAAACCTTAATTTTGAATAATTTTGCCGTTTTGAATAGTAAATTTTGTCGATTTATACGGATATGCAAAGGATGTACCTGTCAAGATTGTTTGGACATTTGAGATATTTGAGAGTAATTTATTACATCTAGCGTCGTCTAATTCACTCAAAACGTCGTCCAAAATCAAGATAGGATATTCGCCAATTTCGTCCTTGAAAATTTCGAGTTCAGCGAGTTTGAGTGAGAGTGCGGTGGTTCTTTGTTGCCCTTGCGAGCCGTAACTTCGCAAATCTATGCCGTTGCAGACGATTTTGAGATCGTCGCGGTGGGGGCCAACTGTTGTGTAGCCAAGACTTAAGTCTTTTTCGGTGGCACTTTGCAAAGACGAGTGGAGTTTTCGATAAACTTCATCGATATTTTCGCCGTCGAATCCTGTGTATGAAATTTGCAAATTTTCCGCGTTGTCTGTAAGGCGGGCGTGGATATCGTGCGCGATAGTATTTAGATTGCAAGTAAAATTGTGGCGCGCAAAGATAATTTTTGCACCGACTTGTGCAAGTTGTTCGTTCCAAACATCGAGTCCACTTCTGGCGATTGTTTTGTCAAAGCTGTCTTTCAAAAGTTTGTTGCGTTGGGCAAGTATTTTTTCGTATCGCAAGAGATTATAAAAGTAAACTTTGGACATTTGCGATAAGTCTATGTCCAAAAATTTCCGTCTATCAACAGGACTTTCCTTGACGAGTTTTAGGTCATCGGGCGAAAAGAACACGGCATTGATGTTGCCAAAGAGTTCGCCGATTCGCAAGATTGACATACCATTTATGCGGATAATCTTTTTGTCAACTTTAGACAACAAAACTTCAACAGTTTTTTCGCCTGCACATTTTTCGCATACTACTTTGATTTTGGCTTTTTCTTTTTCGAAATTGATGAGTTCGCGTTCTTTGCTGGTGCGGTGGCTTTTGCCGATGCAACAAAAGTTGATTGCTTCGACAAGGTTTGTTTTGCCTTGCGCGTTCTTGCCGATTAGCACATTCAGTCCGTCGCTAAATTCTACAATTTGGTGTTCATAGTTGCGAAAATTTTGCAATTCTAAACGCTTAATTTTCATAGGGATATTATAGCACAAAAGTGAATATTTTGCAACTGTGTTTGCGCGTTTGTGTGGAGATGAAAAGCGCGGGGAAATTGTGGCGAGAGTGTTTATAAAAGGGAAATACTGCGCTAAGACTTGACAAAATTCCAAAATATGATATAATTTAGACATAAAAAGGAGATATTTTTATGGTGTCAAACGAAATAACGACAAATGAACCAACGGAATTCGAAATCATAGAAGAAGAAATTGTTTTTGAAGACGATGTACCGAATGAGAATTCTGAATCCAATGAAAATGTGGAAGAATCAAGTATCGCGGAAATTAATCCAGATGAACTTACAAATAGGGCGAATCATCCATATATTTTGAGTTTGGGCGGGCATTCGTCATATGTGGGCGAAAATATTTTGCTTGAACAAATGGCTTTTAGAAAATTTAAGAAAAGGCTAAATCTTGTTGTTTTGGGCGCAAAGCAAAGTAGACGAACAATGAAATATTGGGAAAGTTATGGAATGCTTCCCGAACAAATGAGCGCGCTTGAACAAGCAATTTTGAAAGGTGTAAAATTTGATTATGACGCAATGGCTAGAGATTTTGACAACGCTTGCGCGGGGCAGTCGAATGAGTTTTTTACGCGATTTGAGTCTTTGCACCAAATTTGTCAAATTAAGACGATTGAAAGCAAATTGTTGAGTATGTTTGACAGCGAAATCCAACGCGAGAGAGATAATGGGCAAATTTCTATTTATCAAAACATTGTTACTGCGACAGATTATATTTACAATATGTTCGCGACAAGACTTGCGGAAGAAACGGAGTTGATGAAAGCGATTAGTTTTGACGGGTTCTTTGTTGATAAGACTAAGAAATGGTTCCGAAAGAGAGAGAGTCAATATCCAAAGGATATTTTGCTTGAAGATTATTTGGAGTTGCCGAAACTTTTGACGAATGAGTGCATTCAAGTTGCAATCAATCTTAACATTTCTGAAAAGGACATTGATATTCTTTGCGATTCCATTGAGGATATGACGCGCGAGTTTAGTGAATTAAATGAGTTTACTATTAAGGCAATCCGCGAGAGAGTCGAGAGCGCACAAGCACCTTGCAATGAGTCGATGGAGTATTCGCGCACAAAGAATGATAAAGAAGATGTGATGTTTAGTTAATGAACAAAATGCGTAGCGCAAGTTGCGCATTTTTTTGTTGCATTGAATTTTCAAAATGTGTTATAATTTAGGTATGAGAAAATTAGTTGCGGTTTTGACCGCTATAGTGATGATGTTTTTTGCACTTGCTGGCTGTGGAAATGTGGACAAGTGTGACTTGTTCGTTGTGCCTGACGGTGCGCCCGCTTTGAGCGTAGCAAGTCTTTTGAAAGCGGAATGCGATATATCTAATAAGACTGAGTATAGGGTTGTTTCGAGTGCAAACATCGGCAATTATTTTGCGACCAAAAGGGCGGATGCGGGGGTTTTGCCACTTAATCTTGCGACCAAAATGACTGATTACCAAATTGTTTCAATCAATACATTTGGAAATCTTTACATCATTGGCACAAGTGGGGAAGACGTAACGAGTTTGGCGGGGGAAACACTGCACGTCATCAATTTAAACAATGTTGTCGGGCTGACTGTGCGTCTTATGCTCAACAAATGTGGGATTGAGTACACGATGAACGAGCTTGATAGCGATGACAACAAAGTTGTTTTGAAAGGCGTGAATGCTAGCGACCTTGCGGGGGCGTTTTCGGCGGGGAAAGCCGACTTTGCCGTCGTCGCGGAACCGCTGTGTTCCAAATTGATGAAAATCAACTCTCAGTTAAAAATTATTGCGGATGTGCAAGAATTATATGGTAAATATCCACAAAGTGCTTTTGTGGTAAAGAAAAATAAATTCACGTCTGAGCAAGTCGAAAATTTAATTTCAGTTATGAAGCAAGCAATATCCCCAACGGACGCTTTAGGTGCAATTAATTCGCATTTAGAAAAGGGAGTTGTTAGCGCATTTAGTCAAGATTCTTTGACGGCGGAAATTATTGCTAGGTGCAATATCGGAGTTATGCGCGCGAGCGAAAATAAAGAATTCATTAATGAATATGTCGAAAAAATAATTACATTACAAGAAAATTCGGCGCAAAAACTCACTGATGATAGGTTTTTTGTATGAATAAAGAAAAGATGATAAAAGTAGTGCGGACAAGCCTTTATGTTGCAATCACTGTTATGTTGCTTTTGATTATTTGGGAATTTGCATACCTTGTGTGCAGAAATCCGTTGGTTGTCCCGTCTGTCCAAAGCACGATAAACAAAACTTTTGAGATTTTGGGGGATGCAACATTTTATTTCTTGTTTGGTATGACGCTTGCGCGCGCGGTTGTGGCATTCGCTTTGGCGGTTTTGCTGGCGGTCGTATTGTTTGTGATGTCTAAGGGGGGTGCTTTCTTAAAGGTGTTTTGCGACACCATAGTCAAGGTTTTGCGAAGTGTGCCTACAATAGCAATAATGCTTGCAATTCTTATTTTGGCAAGCGCGCAAATCGCGCCCGTTATTGTGGCAATTTTGGTAGTTATGCCGATAATTTATGCGGGAATGTGTGCGTTTTCGGTAGGTATAGATGTAAAAAAGTTATGTTATGTGTACAAAATCACAAAATTCGAGTATGTTAAATTTATTTATTTGCCAAAACTACAAAAAGAACTTTTGCCAATTTTTTCGTCAAGTATTTCGCTTAATCTAAAAGTCGTTGTTGCAAGCGAGGTTTTGGCGAATACGTACCAAAGTATCGGCGGGCTAATGCAAGAGAGCAGAGTGTATTTTGATATGGCGGGGGTTCTTGCGCTTGCGCTTATTACGATTATTGTTGCGGTAATTCTAGAAAAATTAGTTGACGCCTTTAAATTATTCAAATTCAAAGTCAAAGACAAGGGGAATGGGAAAAATGAACCTAATTAATATTAGCAAAAGTTATGATGACAAAATTATTCTAAAAAATGTGAATTTGTCATTTTGTGATAATGAGATTGTTGCAATAACGGGCAAAAGTGGGGTTGGGAAAACCACCCTTTTGAATATCATAGCGGGGTTGACGTCTTATGACGGCAAAATTGAGAACGGCGGAAGCGTTGCATATATGATGCAAGACGACGTCTTTGTTGAAAATCTCAGTGTTTTGGACAACTTGCGCCTATTTACGCGTAAAACAAAAAGTCAAGTGCTAGAAATGCTTTCTGCACTTGGGCTTGAAAAATTTGCAGGGGAATTCCCATCAACCCTTTCGGGCGGAATGCAACGGAGAATAAGTTTTTTGCGCGCACTTCACTTTGACGCGGATATTTTATTGCTTGACGAACCATTCAAAAGCTTGGATGAAAGCACAAAACGGGATTGCGTCGCATATTTGAAAGCGGACTTGCAAAAGAAACCGCGCTTGTGCATTATTGTTTCGCACGACGTGAATGAACTCGCAACTCTCTCGCCAAGAATCGTGCAATTTTTTTGGGGTGGGGGCAAAAATTAACTATCATAGTCGTAGGGGATTTTGTTTTTGCGTTCGCCGAGTAGGTTGAGAATGTAGCCGTCTTCGACCTTATTATTAAAGCAATTACAAGTATCCACTCTGGGTCATTCAGCATTATTGAAGTAGTACTAGCACCACTATGATAAAATAATTCCTTATTATGCTAGCGCGGTCAATGTGTATGGGTACCCCATAATGGGGCGGGTTGCCCTTCCGGGAGATTGCGACGTTGTCAAGGTATGGGCGTGTCCGTATAAGTAGACGTACCTAATGTATTACATTGTGCGATAAGCAAGCTTGTGAGCACAATACTCCATTGACTGCCTCGCAATGACGATAGGGAGAGTACCTTACCACAATAATAAGGACGTTATTTATTATTTGCTACTGCGGGTGCGAAAGCGCACTGCTACAGGTTTGGTTTGGTGGCACTATATTGATTAAGGTACATAGTTAAAATGCTATGTATCTTTTTTTTATTGCGCGCCCCGCGTGCGGTATCGCGCCCCAAGCCCGCCTAGCGCTAGCATATGCTCAATGAAAACGCCGATAATTGCACAAAAAAGAAATAAAAGGGGCGTCATTTAGTTGAAAAAAATGTTGCAATATGCTAAAATGATAGCAAACATTATCATTAAATATTTGTGATATAAATGTTTTTAGTTTTTTGAGAATAGTTGACCGCAAAAATACTAAAACTACTATAGCAAAATAGTGGCCACGAAATAAATAAGCTAGTTCGAAACTACGGAGGAAAAAATGGTAAGATACCAAAAAATAAAATACGCACTCGCGTGCTTGTGTGCACTGGCACTTGCGCTTTTTGCGCTTACATATTTTGTGCGACCAGTACAGCAAAAAGTCCAAACATCGCAAGCGTCCAATGAATACCTTATCAATGTATCGCTTGTCAAAACAACTGTTGTTCTCTCGAATGGGAAATACGACGTTGCGACGAGCGTAACCGACGAACAAGTAGCCGATGTCAACAATAATGACACAGTTATACTTAATAATGCTGGCGCTTATGAGATAGCAACGGGCAACAAAGATTTCGGCACAGGTATCGAAACGCAAGCAATTTCTATCAATATGGGCACGAGTGACTCGACGACCGATTTTGCCCTTTTGAAAGTTTCCGCAACGTTCAACGGAAAAGGAATCGATATTAGCTCAGTTGGCACTGATAACAAGTTTACCCAATATATCTTTGGCTTACCAGACGAATTCTCCACTTCGGACGCAGGCACGACTTCAACCAAAATTAATGACTCAAACGGACAATATGTATTTAAATACACATACCGCACACGCAACGCCACGACGGGCGTGGAAACTGAAAACAATGGCGAATTTAAGTTCAATGTTTTGACAACAACATATCTTGACAAAACAGGCACAAGCAATGCGTGGGATTATGAAAATACATTCAAATTCACAACTGAAAGTGAAAGTGCAACCAACACGCAAAATGTAGCCACGCAAAGTGCAGAGCGTGATGACGCCGATTTGTACTTCAACTATAATAATCACACATACAATAAATCAGGGGGGAACTCAAACACCCCACTCGAAATGCCGACTGTGCGCTACGACGCGCGCAAATACAACCTTTCGTACACACGCAAAGTTTACAACTCTATCGAGAGTGTAACTTCGCAAATGGCGGTACGCGTTGAGAATGGCGTTACCAAAGCAGTCATTACGTTCTCTTCAACGCTGGATGGCAAAACCGAAACTTTTAATTATCCAATTGATGACCTAGACAATTCGCCATTTGTCGAACTCACTTTTGAAGACATCGGCGAGTACTCATTTGCAATGTCCCCACTGACGCGTGTAGATGACACAACTTTTCTCAATGTTGCAAATAGCAACCCATCTCTACTTGGCGCGCAAAATATTTCACGCAATCTCACAGTGTTTGGCTACCAACTAAAGTATGCGGACGATGTAACTAATTCATCTGAACTCCGCAATGCGGAACTTGGACTATACGCGGATATTACAACATTCAACTACAAAAAAATGAGTTCATCAATAGTGACAAAAAACGGGAATAATGAAACACAAGATATTGCGAATTTAGAATTTTTCAAAAAAACAACAACTAATCCAGCGACTAGTGTGGAATCGACAATAGTCATCCCGTCGACTAACCAAGCACCTTTGTGGTTCGACTATATCGGCACGCTCTCAAGCAATTATGCTTCAAAATATCTCTATTACACCAACCTATCCACGCTAGACATCAACAATATTGCAAATGTTACCCCGACAAAAATAGGAACATACAAGAAAGGCGAGTATTTTATGGACGCGGGGTTATATATCGTTGAGATAAATTACACACTTCCAAACACTACATATACAAAAGTTTTCAAGCAATATTTTGCTTTCATCATCGAGAATACCGCCCCAACGGCAGAAATTATCGCGCTTGGGGGAACCGAGAATGAAAACGCAACTCTTTATAATGACAGCTACACAAACAAAAATGTCGCAATTAAGTGGGACGAATCAAACCCATTCAATGCACGCGTGTCAGCAAGTTATAGCCGATACAATTTTGAAAATACACTCGTTGAAGAAAATGTCAATATCAATAAATATGGTTCGACAAATCAAACTATTCTCAGCAATAACGGCAAATACTATGTGCGTCTTTCATACGGCAGACTCGGCACAAGTTATACGGCGTGGGAGTTCACGATTGACAAAATCGGCATATCAGGACTAAAGATTGAGTTTGACAATCTTGGGTCCACACTTGATGCGGTTTCGACAAGCGTTGTGAACAACCCATTCACACTCTTGTGGGACGCAAAGGCGAGTGGTGCACAAATCACACTCGAACACCAAAAAATGTTGATTGTCAAAGACGACGACTATCAAGTCAACGACTTAAATAATCTTGTTTGCGTCGGCAATGATGCAAGTGGCAACAAAATTTACGCACTTAAAAATGGTTACAAGACAAGTACTATTTCATCAAGTGTCAAGTATGAGAATATAACACAATTTGATGTTTTGCAATACGCACTACATTTATTCAAGTTGCGCGACAGTGCGGGCAACGAATTATACTATTCAATTTTGCTCGACAACACAAATCCAGCATACATCTTTTCGCCCAAAATCGACAATGATTTCAATCTTGTAGACGAAACAACGACTGTAGTTTGGGGGGCAAGCAAGGCAATTGCATTTAGTGCGCCAACGGCGGACGATAGCGCATTATTTGATTATTTCAAAACAAATGACCTGCTAATTTCTCTTTGCGATACGGTAAATGGCATTTTGAATGTACCTTTCGCTTCAACTGTTGTGAGTTGTGCACCAACAGAGTCAGCCCTTTTCGAATCAGAACTTCCACAGTCATCCCCTGCTATGCAAGTAGTTGTTGACAAGACAAATAATACAATCACTCCATATGCTAGCACCATTGACACGTCTAGCGGAGAACTTGTTGTTACCAATTCCGCAAAACCTATTGTTTCGTCAATCAATAGTCTAACCTATGAAGAGTATTATTTTAAGGTGGAAATTTTCGACCAAAGCACAGTTGCTTCGAAATTAAAAACGACGGGGCATAGCACTACAAGGCTTGAAATTAACCTTGACGCTAGCCAAGTGCTTGCATTTACTAATCCAAGTTCTAGCAGTGAAAAGACAACCGAAGTGCGTCTGTACAATGGTTCGGCGAGCAACCGTGACAAATTATTTATTGAATACTTCGCGGAGCGCAACGGCTACAAGGTTGAGAGTCTTAAACTCGAATTTTATCCTTTGGCGATGGATAAGACGCTTGAAACATACCCATACACGAACTCGCCAAGTTTGGAATTTAATTTATTAGCGTCCGCAACAACAAATGTTAAAACTTCCAAAAAGCAAACTATATACTTCAATTTAGGTTACGATTCCGCACTACAAAAACAAGTAACGCAAACAGGTAAATATGTTGTTACTCGCGTATATGAATATAATACTGCTTTGTTTGAGAGTGAAGACGACGCGCGTCGAACGAAAACATATACTTTCTATATCGACCGCAACAACATTGTGCAAAACATAACTCTAGACTATCCAATAAAAGTTGGGGACAAAGAAGAAGTCTATACGCGAACAGTCGGAGAGTACATCAAACTTAAATTAGGTGATAAGAATACCCAATACGTCGAATTTGATGATTTGCTTTTGTCAGCTGACAATAGTAATGTCATTTTGACGACGGATGTTTTCCCTATCAACGCAGTTGTCCCTAAAAATAAATATTCGGTAATTGAAAATACCGATAAAACATACACAAATATAAACTCATTCAGTATTCAATTGGAAGTTTATTACAAGCAAAAATCAGCTACAGATGAAAAGTTTGTTAGTATTATTTCGATTTCTGGGAATAAATCAACTGAGATTGTTAACGAATTGCTAAAAATTTCTCCAGAAATATTCCAAAAAAATGGCATTTATAAGTTTGTTCTTAGCGACTTCACTGGTTATAGCACAAACGGCGAAAATGGGAGTTGGATAGAAAACAACGAACCAAATAAATTTGAATTCCGCATTGAAATTAGTAAAGAAGCTCCTAGCGGAAAGTATTACCGCAATCCGAATTCAGACGGCTCAGAAAATGAAATTATAAGAACAACATCAGGTTCAACAAGTGGCGAAGTCGCGTCAACAAGTGATGATGAGCTAAAATTTGTCTTTGAAGATTCAAACGATGTTTACAAGGCAAAAGTTAACTACACGGACGTTTTAGTAACGCGTAGAACAAAAGGCTCAACAAAGTTTGAGACGGCGGTTAAAGTTACCTTTGAAGATATGACCACCGTGGAAGGCAAGATAACATATCCATCGAGCGCTGATATAACAAGTCTAGCGAGTGTGAAAGGCTACCGCGAAATCAAGAAAGACAGCAATGGTAACCAAGTAACAGACTCAAATGGAAATCCTATCTACAAATACACCATAATTCTCCCGACTAAAAATAATTCGGGTTCATATTACGAAGGCGAATATCGCGTTACTATTCACTACTATGGAGATGAAAATTATTACATCGAAAAGAGTGAAAAAACAACTATTTCATACTACACAAGTGAAGTAGATGTTGTATTAGATAAGACTGCTCCAAACTTCAATATCTTGCGCCTGCTTGCTTATGACAAATATTTGCCAGAAACAAGCGCTGACCCCAATGTCGTTTCTAAAGAAAACATTGTTCAATATGTAAAAAATCAACTAGACTCTGATTCACAAGCGGAACTTAAAGAGCGCGTGCGTCAATTCTTGCGCAATTATGCGTTTGCGCTTCCAAGCGACTTTAAATTCTTTTACGCAACGAATGATGGCTATCCTATCGGGTATTATGACGATTACACTTACTATGAACACGACACATCGTCATTATATGTTCGCAAGTACAATAAGTACTCAAAGACTGACCCGCTTGCCGACCAATCATACATCAAGACCGACCCAGAATTTGGTAGCACGACGGGAGTTTTGAACTTTGGCATCGGACGCGATGAATACAAAAGCGTAGGGTATGCGAACTCGAAAGGGGTAAATAACCCATTCCGCGACATTGTTGGCGTAGACGAGAAAGAAGATAGCTACTACGAAATAATAGAGATAGACCAAGCGGGCAACCAACGCATTTATACTGTCTACATCAAGTCCACTGCAACAACTGTCAAATTTAGCGACGGATCAACTGGCGAAAATGCAATCACATATACGGGCAATGCAGAAAATAATAGTTTGAGTCTTGGATATGATTACAAAATCACAAGTATTGAGAACCTTGATTGCTACACAAGAATTTCGCTCTATGACAAGACTTCAAAAAGCACTTTGATTGCGACCTACGACATCACACCTACAACAAATATTGATGACATCATTTCGGCAATCAATGCGCGCATTTCTAACAAGGTTGGATATGAAAATACGGGCGCGCGCTACACTCTTAAATTTTTGAACCGCTATGGCGAGAATTTTGAAGTTTCCGTTCAACGCCCTGGCGAAGAACTTACATACAAAATCCAAGAAGCGACATTGACTTTCAAAATCACTCTTCCAAGTTCGACAAGTAGCACGTGGATTACTAAATTTATAGTCAAACAGTATGACGAAAAAACTAAACAAATAATTGAGCTTACAAGCGACCTTAATGGCGCAATAAGCGACACATTGTTTGACGGCGTCGAGTACACGTTCAATCGTGGAGAATATTACTTTTACTTGATTGACAATTTTGAACGCGGAATCAATCAGCCTATCCACTACATATTCAACATTGTGGATAGCAAAGATTTAGTTTTTGCGGGGACGCAAATTGACAACACTACAGCGAAAGATGTTTACTTTACTTATCAAACAAAACTCTACTCCGCAAAAATTTATGTGAACGATACGCTTGTCGATACAAATGATATCACTGCCACTACATTTGAGGGGTATGATAATATAACATCACTCTACAATCAAGCATATTTCACAAGACAATTTACATTCAAGGCGTTAAATAATACAAAGACTACTTACAAAATTGTCCTTTCCTACAACACTTCTGGCGTGGATATTGTAACTCAAGACATTGTATTTAACTTCACAATAGACACAATTTTGCCGTCGTTTGAACTAACTGATTTGAACGGGAATAATATGAATTACCTTTTGACAAGTCTTGGGTCAAGCACTAGCAAAGAAATCAACATCAGTTGGAACGACCCGACCAACTACCCTGTTACGGTTACCCTTGACAGAGTTTATGACGGGAAGACAACAACTACGACACTTAGCAAGAATTATAGCATTTACCTTGAGGGGCAATACACCTTAAGAATGACAAATACGCTCGGCAATTCTATTGAATACACTTTCGCCGTTTCGCAAAACTCGGCAATCTTATACGATGTTTATGCTAATGGTGCAAAGATTGAAGCGAGCGCGCGTTCAGTTTTATTCAACTTCAGTGGCGCATACAACGACGAAGCATTTGACATCAATGAGTATATCAAAGTTTATACAAGCATTTATGCCTTGTCCGTGATTGCGAATGAAAAGAAAGATTTGCAGGCAAAACTTGTTTATTCCTACACTTCAAACAATATCTACAAACTTGACATTTATAAAATTTACGGCTCAAATACACTTTATTACAGCGAATACATCGCTCTACTTCAACTCGATAAGTCAATTTTGAAAATTGAAAATTTCGTCATCGGCGAAACAGAAGATGTTGTAAGCGCTGTAACGGGAATTTCAAATACATACTATAGTAAATCTCTTTATGCAACGTGGGAAAAAGCGTTTGAAATAAATGTGCAAGGGTTTGGGAATATCGTCTTTGAAGACTTTATCAAAGTGCGCGTATACTACAACGGCGTTTATGTCAATGAATTTACGACCAATAATTTGACATTTAGCGACTCGGGCGAATACCGTTTGAAATTTAGCGACGTTGCGGGCTATACTTATTTGTTCTCGCGCGGGCAAGTCAACTCGGAATACTACACGATTGATTTGCTGAATAGCGTTTCGTTCAAAGTCAATGACGGCGAACCTATCAACCACGCTATATATAATGATAAGGTTACACTACAGCCAACCAACACGTCGCGATATGACCACGGTTCGTTCGCGATGACGGTTTACTACAAGGGCGTTGCGTATCCAGCGCGCGACTACTATAAGTCCACAGCATATGTCTTTACCGAATACGGAGATTACACAATCAAAATGTCCGCAAAGATTAACGGACAAGACGTCGTGAGTGTGTATGACTTCAAGATTTTCTCAAAGAATGAAGCAAACCGCTCGTTTGTGTTCAGTCAATTAGACGGTTTTGAAGTCGTGTCAATCGTAAAATCGGGCGTCGACATCACAGATACAATCAAAGAAGAGCAAAACACAACCAAACTTATGGCGTTTGAGTTCTCAAGTGAGCAAGGACAAACAGGTGTCTATGAAGTCAATGTTAAGGTTACTAATAGCGGGCTCAAGCCAACGCAAAATTTTGCATTCACTTTCTGGATTAATGACGCTGATGTGAACTTAATACCAAGCATCCCATTCGGAACAAGCACGACAAGCAAAATCACAATCAAACTCAACAAATACGCTATACATCAAGAACTCGGCAACGTTGTGCTCAAAATCACTGGTATGAACGACATTTTGATTAATGATCAAACTGCGCAAACCAATGAAATTTCTTCAATCACGCTGTCGGAAAACATCACATATACAATTCAGGTATATAGCGAGAGCGGGACACTGCTACAATCTTATGTTATCACAAAAGATGAACCGCTTAACGCCGTCGCAATAATCGTCATTATTGTTTCGGTAATTGTGGTCGTCGGTGCAGTTGTGCTATTCATAGTTTTCCGCACGCGTATGAAAGTGCGCTAATATATAGCATAGTTAATTTTGCTTTCGGCACTGTATAAGTTATAAAGTGAACAATATTTGCACACAACAATAAAGGACGGATATTCCCCCCTTTATTTTGTTAAAATGCATAATAAATGCTAGAGTAATAAATGCTAGAGTATTCAACCCATTGCCCGCGCTAGTAAACAATCAATAGCGTCCTTATAAATGTGGTAAGGCACTCTCCCTATCGTCATTGCGAGCGAAGCGTCGGTGCCAGACGGCACAGGTGCAGGTGTGGGTTGGTGCGGGTATGTTATTGTGAGATGACAAACAAACCTGAAGTCAAGGCGAGCCTTGCCCGGAAGGGGTCACGGTTGGTTATGGGGTACCCATACACTTTGACGGCGCTAGCACAATAAGGATTGATTTTATCCCCGTGGCTGGCGCTAGGCGGGCTATGGGGCGCGATACCGCACGCGTGGCACGCGGTTCGCGAGATTCCTACGCTT
>CAZAYL010000022.1:0-16257 GCA_964489405.1 uncultured Lachnospiraceae bacterium
TGAATGTAATCGATTCGATAATGAGCATAATCGTAGCGCACCATATTTAGCAAACCCCGCCCGCCATGATATCCGTGCACGATTTTTAAAATTTTAACATCGTCCGCAATTTGCTCTAATATTCCATTGAGTTCTGCGCGCGCCTCCGCTTCAGTTAACCCGTGAAGATTGATTGTAATTGCCTTTGTCGGTCGTCTTGCCATAGTTTTGCGCTCCTATCAATCTATTATAACAAAAAAATAGTCATTTTCAAGCCTTTTTTCGTAAAAAAATCGCAAATTTCCCCTAAATTTGATTGACTTAAAAATGCGAATCGACTTCACGTACGGGGTATACTTTTGGGGTTTGGAAGTTATCTGGTGCTGGTTCCCTTGTCAATAATTCTGGCACTTATGTATACACTTTCGGTGAAGGGAATGACACAATCACCGCACAATGGGATGCGGTTGAGTTGACAATAACACTCAATTGCACGAGTTTGACGGGCGAAAAATATATGGTATATATTCTCAAGGGCGATACAGTTGTTAGACAGCTTTATTTAGGTAGCGGACAAACAACGATTGTGTTGCCATATGTCGAGGACTACGCAAACAATCAATACACAATATTATTTACACTTGGGCAAAAGGGGACTGTGAGCTTTACAGGCTTGACCAATGCAACAGCAAGCGCACGAAACATACGTAGCGCCATTGTTACAAACTTTGATTATAGTACAAGAACTGCAAGTTTGACATATACAATTACAAATTCGCGCATTAATAGCACTATAATTATATAGTTGAATGATTTTTGTTTATATTGTTTTCGAATTAGAATTTATAAAAAATATACTAATAATTTGCATTGCGCATTTTATTAGTTTTTTTTTTACGTCTATATTTGAGAATGCGCAAAAAATATTTTTTCATAAAATCCTTGTATTTTTTTGATGAGTGTGGTATAATATTATAAATTTATTAGATATAGCGCAATTTGCGCATATTTTTTTTGAATTTAGGAGAAGAATTATGCAATTTTCAAAGGAAAAAATTAGGAATGTTGCGATTATTGCCCACGTTGACCACGGTAAGACATCGCTTGTCAATGAAATGCTCAAACAAGGTGGCGTTTTTCGCCAAAATCAAGAAGTCGCTGACAGAGTTATGGACAGCAACGCACTTGAACGCGAGCGTGGTATCACAATATTAGCAAAAAATGCGTCCGCCCACTACAAAGATTATAAAATCAACATCATTGACACTCCAGGACACGCCGACTTTGGCGGAGAAGTGGAGCGCGTGCTTAAGATGACTGACGGCGTTTTGCTTGTTGTTGATGCATTCGAAGGCACAATGCCACAAACACGCTTTGTGCTTGAAAAGGCTCTTGCATTGAACTTGCGTGTCATCATTGTTGTCAACAAAATTGATAGACCAGACGCACGTATCGCTGAAGTTGTCGATGAAGTTCTAGAACTCTTGATTGACCTTAACGCCACAAACGATCAACTCAACAGCCCAATTGTGTACGCCTCTGCAAGACTTGGGATTGCAAGTCTTGACCCAACGCAACAAGGGACTGATTTACGCCCATTGTTTGAGACAATCATTGAGCACATTTTACCTCCAAGGGGCGATGAGAATGCGCCGTTCCAAATGCTAGTTTCTAGCACGGAACACAACGATTTTCTTGGCAAACTTGCTGTTGGTAGAATTGAGAATGGTAAAGTCAAAGTCGGCGAAATGGTAGCCGTTGACAATTTCTTTACACCCGACAAGGTTAGAAAGGCAAGAGTACAGCAAATGTTCACATACGACGGATTGAAGAGAGTTGAAGCACAAGAGGCATCTTGTGGGGACATTGTGTGTATCGCGGGCGTTGAAGATGTTATGATTGGGGACACGCTATGCGACCCTGAGAATCCTAGCGCGTTAGAGTTTGTCAAAATTAGCGAACCTAGCGTTGAGATGACATTTATGGTCAACGATAGCCCATTTGCAGGCAAAGAAGGCAAATTTGTAACAAGTCGCCATTTGCGCGAAAGACTTTATCGCGAAACAATCAAAGACCTTTCTTTGCGCGTCAGTGATACAGACACGACCGAAGCGTTTTTGGTCTGTGGGCGTGGCGAAATGCACTTGTCGATTTTGATCGAAAATATGCGTCGCGAGGGGTATGAATTCCAAGTTTCGATGCCGAAAGTTTTGTACAGAACGGATGCCGACGGCAAGAAGCTTGAGCCGATTGATAGACTTGTTGTCGATGTCCCTGAAGATTCCGTCGGTGCGGTTATGGAGAAAATGGGGGTAAGAAAGGGCGAACTTGTTTTGATGCACCCGCAAGGCAGTCGAATGAGAGCGGAATTCCTTGTCCCAGCGCGCGGATTATTTGGATATAAGTCTGAATTTTTGACGGACACACGCGGGGAAGGTGTTATGAGCTCGGTATTTGATTCATATCAACCATACCGCGGGGAAATTGAACGTCGCAATTTTGGCGCGCTTGTTGCATTCGAAGACGGCGAGTGTATTACATATGGTCTTGCAAATGCGCAAGAACGTGGCGACTTGTTTGTTTCGCCAGGTGTAAAAGTGTATGCTGGTATGGTAGTGGGGCAAAACCCTAAGGGCGAAGATTTGGTTGTCAATGTTTGCAAACGTAAAGCGATGAGTAATATGCGTTCTACTTCAAGCGACGAGGCACTCCGTTTGACACCGCCAATCAATATGAGTCTTGAACAATCACTTGAATTTTTGAACGACGACGAATTGCTTGAGGTTACACCTGAATCAATCCGCATTCGTAAGAAAGAACTTGACCACGGCAAACGTAAAGCTATGGCATACAGAAATGCAAACAATTAGTAAAGTGGTTGCATTTGTATAATTTAAAATTTTAATAGTGTATAATTACACAATAGATAAATTTATGATTTAAAGGTTGTCTTTTATTTGGGACAATCTTTTTTTGTTGAGAGAAAGGCAATACAAAGACGTGTTTGTATAACATTCATACAAAACCTTGTGTTTTTTTTGAAAATATGATAAAATGTATTCACTTTAATGCGAGGCGTTATGAAAAGACAAAAAAGATTGTATAACAAGAATAAGGCAAAGAGCGAATTTATCAAGTTATTACTCATTTTACTCATCTTTGTTCCTGTGCTTATTTTGCTCAATTTCACTTTATTTAAAAATTTAGAAAGTGGTTGGCGAATAGTGATTGATGTTTTGTTGTGTCTTGGGTTTGTCTTTGTTTGTAAGGCTATTTCTGCACGCGTTGCTCAAAGTCGCGAAGAAAAGAAGAATGATAATATAAAACAAAAGTAAAAATGTAGGAGATAATTATGGCAATTAAGGTTATGCCACATAGTGATGACGCTGAAATTAGTGTTTTGGGTTGTATTATGCTTACGGATAATGTCCAACACGAAATTTTTGCGCTGTTGAAGAGTGATGATTTTTATGCGGATGTTCATAAGACTATGTTTGATGAAATGTATCAAATTTTCAGTGCTGGCAAAACGCTTGATTTTGTTACACTTGTTGATGCATTGGAGCGTAAGGGGCTTTTAGATTCCGTAGGGGGGATTTCGTATGTTACTAAGGTTGCAACAAGTATGCCAAGCGTTGCTAACTATAAATCATATGTTGAAATGGTTATGCGCGACTCAATGTTAAGGCAAGTAATAAATGCTTGCCAATCAATTGCGGAAAAAGCGTATAATGAAACAAACGCGGACGAAGTTTTGCAGTATGCGGAGAAAACAATTTATGATATTGCGCAACGAAAAGATGATAAATCTCTTGTCCATATTCGCAACGTGCTACCCGCTGTTGTTGATAGATTTGATAAAATTGCACGCGACAAATCGGCATTTTCGGGTATCAAAACAGGCTTTTATGCGCTTGATAGACTGACTAACGGACTACAAAAAAGCGACCTTATATTGCTCGCCGCGCGTCCTAGCGTTGGTAAAACAGCTTTTGCAATGAACATTGTTCAGCACGTTGCATCGGTTGAGAAAAAGAAAGTCGCAGTTTTCTCACTTGAAATGGGCAAAGAACAACTTGCGCAAAGAAGTTTGTGTTCTATAGCCAAAGTCAGTATGGAGAAAGCTATCAAAGGGGAAATGAATTCTGGCGAGTGGAAAGCAATTTGGGCATCTAAAAATTTACTGCAAGAGAGCGAGATTTTTATTGATGATTCATCACTGAACACCCCGATGGATATTTTAGGGAAATGCAGAAGATTGAAGCGTGAGCAAGGACTTGACCTTGTTATGGTCGACTACTTGCAACTTATGTCTAGTGGGAATGCAAAAGATGGGCGTCAAAACGAAGTCAGCGAGATGTCGCGTAAACTCAAAGTTATGGCGCGCGAATTAAATATTCCAGTGCTAGTACTTTCGCAGTTGTCGCGTGCTGTCGATAAGCGCACCGACCACCGCCCAATTTTGTCAGACTTGCGTGAGAGTGGTGCAATTGAACAGGATGCGGATATAGTTATGTTCTTGCATAAGCCATTTATGTATAAAGATACGCAAGTAAGTGAAGCGGAGAAAAGTTTTGCGGAACTAATTGTTGCTAAACATAGAAATGGTGCGCTTGACACAATTAAATTAAAGTGGGTTGCCGAGAATGCAAGTTTTCGCAATATGGATAAAGACGCAGATTTGGCAGGACTTGAAAAATCTATGCCTGAGAATTTTTGCGCGCAAACAAGTAGCGATGTAGATATTCCAACCGAAAGTGATGCTGTTGTTGAAGCAATGAGCGCAACGGCGCTTGATAATTATCAAGATGCTGAACTCGATATTGAACACTGCAACGCACCTGACGAGATTGTTCCAATCACCGACTCATCATTGTCCGATATATTTTAGGACAAAGCAAATGGTGGGTGGGGGACTATTAATACACTAAACTTTTGTTGATAGTACGCTTTAACTTATTAGAATTTTGAAAGAAAGAAATGAGTATTAGATTAAGGAAAAACATAACATAATGGATGTGTCTAATACTTATTTTTTGCAAAATTTTGCCGATTTTGACCAACAAAATGCATCAAAATATTGTGTAAAAAAACAAAAAAACCACTACATTTAGTGGCTTTTAAGTGTATGTTTGGTGACCCCACCAGGACTCGAACCTGGAACTAAATCTTAGGAGGATTTTGTAATGTCCCTTTTACTATGAGGCCATTTTTGTGAATTTACATATATTTAGTATATCATAATTTTTGTGAAAAATCTAGTGTTTAGAAAATGATTATTATAAATTCAAAATAACTTTAATTCCCAAATTAAATTTTATAGTGGGGAATAGTGGAATATGTTTTAGGAAATTTTTGTGACAGAATATGCTTTGAGAATTAAAGTTATTTTTGTAAATTAATGTATGGAATTTTGAAAAGTATGCTTGTAACAAAATGTCAAGTGTTTTGGGAGTAAAATTTTTATTTCAACAAAATTTTGTGTATGGTGCACAAAAAAAAGATACAAAAATAAAGTTTTTTATAAATTATAAATTGTGCGTTGTTTTTGCTTGACTATCTAATTTGTTTGTGGTAGACTTTTTCAGTATCAAACACAACATATTGATAAAAAAGTTTAGCACTACACTATATATTGTGTTTTGTGTAAAAATAAGAGGAGCATATTATGATTGTCAATATATTAAAACGTGACGGCAGACTTTGTGAGTACGATGTTTCGAAGATAGAAAATGCAATAATAAAGGCGATGAATGCAATTGGTCGCAATGACTTAATTTGTGAAGCAAAGGACTTATCTAAAAAGGCGGAGGCTTTGATTTTTGTCAAATTCAAAAATGGCGTTCCCGGAGTTGAAGACATCCAAGACGCAGTTGAATTAGTTTTGATGGAGAATGGTTACACTGATATCGCCAAAGAGTATATTGTATATCGTGCGAAACGCAACCGCGTGCGTGAAATGAGTACGAGTTTGATGAAAATCTATGATGAAATCAACAACGTCGACGCTCTAAATAGCGATCTCAAGCGCGATAATGCCAATATTGACGGCAATACAGCAATGGGAATGATGTTGAAATTTGGTTCTGAGGGAGCAAAGGATTATTTTACAAAAAGTGTTCTAACACCTGAGCAAGCCGAGGCATATAAAGACGGCGACATACATATTCACGACTTTGATTTCTACACACTTACGGAAACGTGCTGTCAAATAGATATTGACAAACTATTTGCAGGTGGATTTGGAACAGGACACGGCTTTTTGCGCGAGCCAAATAGCATTAGAACATATGCAGCACTTGCGTGCATTGCAATTCAAGCGAACCAAAACGACCAACACGGTGGCCAGAGTATCCCAAACTTTGACTATGGGCTTGCTAAAGGCGTTGCAAAGACGTATAGGAGAAGTTATATAAATAACTTTGCAAGCGCATATGAACTTTTGAAAGGCACAATTGATATCGTTGATATTAAGCAGAGATTTGCAAATGTAGAAGCAAACTTTGGATTGAAACCGACATTACAAAAAGACATCGCGTTTATTACCGCGCTACGTGGCGAGTTCCCTGAATTGACTGACGACGCGTTTATGAAAATGTGCGCATTTGCCGAAGAACACGCCGAAAAGGAGACTGATGACGAAACGTTCCAAGCAATGGAAGCGCTTGTTCACAATCTAAACACTATGCACAGTCGTGCGGGCGCGCAAGTCCCATTTTCGTCAGTCAATCTCGGTCTTGACACCTCTCTTGAAGGACGTATGGTCACCAAAAACTTACTTTTGAGCGTCGAAAAGGGACTTGGGCAGGGCGAAACACCGATTTTCCCAATAAGTATATTTAGAATTAAAGACGGCATTAACTACAAAGAGGGCGATCCTAACTACGATTTGTTTGAACTCGCGTGCCGTGTCAGTGCCAAAAGATTATTCCCAAATTTTTCATTTATTGATGCGCCATTCAATTTGCAGTATTACAAAGAAGGACATCCTGAAACGGAAGTCGCATATATGGGGTGCAGAACGCGCGTTATGGGTAACGTGTATGATAGGAATAATGAAATTACATTTGGGCGCGGGAACTTAAGTTTTACGTCTATAAATTTACCACGCATTGGCATCCAAGCACACGGAGATATTGATAAATTCTATCAACTTTTGCAAGGCAAACTTGAGCTTGTCGCAAAGCAATTGCTTGACCGCTTCGCAATTCAATGTCAAAAGCACGTTAAAAATTATCCATTCCTTATGGGGCAAGGCGTGTGGATTGGTAGTGACAAATTGTCGCCAAACGACAATATTGCTGAAATTTTGAAACACGGAACGCTATCTATCGGATTCATCGGACTTGCCGAAACACTCGTCGCATTGATTGGCAAACACCACGGAGAAAGTGAAGAAGCGCAAAAACTTGGGCTTGAAATTGTCGGATATATGCGCAATTTTACAGATAAAATGAGCCAAAAATACAAACTCAACTTTACATTACTTGCAACACCTGCCGAAAGTTTATCAGGAAGATTTGTTGGTATCGACAAGAAAAAGTATGGAATAATCAAAGGTGTAACGGATAGAGAGTATTACACGAACTCATTCCACGTACCTGTGTATTATCCAATTTCAGCATTTAAGAAGATTGAAATCGAAGCGCCATACCACGCTTTGACAAATGCAGGGCATATCACATACGTTGAACTTGACGGCGACACGACCAATAATGTTGATGCGTTTATGAAAGTCATCAAACATATGAAAGAGTGTGGCATAGGGTATGGTTCAATCAATCATCCAGTTGACCGCGACCCCGTTTGTGGCTACACTGGAATAATTGGCGCAACGTGTCCAAAGTGTGGGCGCAAAGACGGCGATAACGGCGTTAAGTTCGAAAGAATTAGACGTATTACGGGGTATCTTGTCGGAACCCTTGACCGCTTTAATAACGCTAAGCGTGCAGAAGAACACGACCGCGTTAAGCACGGATTAAAATAAGACGGAAAATAATATGGAGAAATTAATAAATGTTGCAGGGACAGCCAACGATTCAATAGTTGACGGCGTTGGGCTTAGATATGTGTTGTTTGTTCAAGGTTGTCCACGCAAATGTAAAGGGTGCCATAATGCGCAAACGCAACCATTTGTTCAAAAGACATTGATGACATCCACACAAATAATGGAGCAAATCAATTCTAACCCGCTCTTGGACGGCGTTACATTTTCGGGTGGTGAACCGATGTGTCAAGCGGAAGCACTTGTTACGCTTGCAAAAATGATAAAGGACAAGGGACTAAATTTGGCAATATATACAGGGTTTACATTTGAGAACTTAATTTCTAAAGAAATTGCGGGCGTGAGTGATTTGCTAAAATATACAGACATTTTGATTGACGGCGAATATGTAGAAGAATTGCGTGATTATACACTTAAATTTCGCGGGTCAAGCAATCAGCGCGTTATCGACGTCCCACAAAGCTTGCAACAAAACAAAATAGTGCTTGTATCCAACCCAAAGTGGCTTTAATGTGGATGATTTCGTCATTGTTGGATTATTTTGAATGATACTATATAAATTTGATACATAGTTAAATTAAGACTATGTATCTTTTTGTAAGAAAGCTTGTTGTATGAATAAATAAGATAGCACAATTATAACTTAATTGTGTGGGAACATCTCATTTGACATTTTTGCGGTTTTAAAAATATAATAGTTATAGAAAGTATTCCAATGTATTACGCTACAAGAAGGGAGTTTTAGCTAAGAAAAAACTACAAGATTTTGCGAATGCTTTACAAAACAAAAAAATTATGATATAATACAAATCATAGTAATAGAATAAAGTAAGGAGATAAATTTTTATGACAGTTCCCCCCAGTTGTTTATGCTTATCGTGGGAAATAAATGCAGTACTCAGCGGAGTTATTGTAATTTTGATTATTTGTTCAGCATTTTTTAGTGGGTGTGAAACAGCATTCACATCAGTCAACGCTATGCGTATGAAGCATTACGCGGATGAAAAAGTCAAAGGGGCGCGCAAAGCCGTCTGGATTTGCGACCACTACGACATCACGCTTTCGACATTATTGGTTGGGAACAACCTTGTCAATATTGGAGCAACGACAATTTGTGCATTCTTAATTTCGTCAGCAATTACCAACCCAACACTTTCAAACATATTAAACACTGTTGTGATGACTATAATTTTGTTGATATTTGGAGAAATTACCCCCAAAGCACTTGCAAAGCAAAACGCAGAAAAGGTGGCATTGAGATTTTCTGGAACACTCTTTGTCGTAATAAAAATTTTAATGCCAATAACGTTTTTGTTTAATAAATTGCAACAAGGTCTTTTAAGGAAAAATAAAGGCACACAAACACCAACTGTTACTGAAGAAGAACTAGAAAGCATTATTGACACTA
This sequence comes from uncultured Lachnospiraceae bacterium, assembly GCA_964489405.1. Taxonomy (GTDB): domain Bacteria; phylum Bacillota; class Clostridia; order Christensenellales; family UBA1242; genus CAKVOD01. The sequence goes on from CAZAYL010000022.1 coordinate 9,393, forward strand.
TGGAAGAAGAAGGGGTTATTGATAGTGTCGACGCAGATTTAATTCAAGGGGTTCTTGACCTTGACCAAAAGATTGTTTACAATGCAATGACGCCACGTGTCGATGTCACCGCTATTGAGAAAAATGAAAGCGTTGACAATATCAAGAAAGTTTTCGCGGAGACCAAGTTTTCGCGCTTGCCTGTATATGATGAGGATATGGACCACATTATTGGCATTTTGAGTGAAAAAGACTTATCATCACAAATCTTTTTAGGACAGCAAATTGACATTTCCGCCTGCATCTCAAAGCCGATGTTTGTCAATGAAAATATGAAACTTGACGATATGATTCGACAAATGCAAAAAGAAAAGAAACATATGGCAATTGTTGTCGACGAACACGGTGGAACAAACGGCATCATCACGCTCGAAGACGCTATCGAAGAAGTTTGGGGCGAAATATATGACGAACACGACGAAGTTAAATCGACTGAATTTGAAAAAATAGACGACAATAATTTTGTTGTTGACGCCGAGATTGAAATAGAAGAATTATTCAAAAATTTAGGTATCGAACATTTGCCAAGCAACAACTATTCAAGTTTAGGCGCGTTTTTGTTTGAACTTGCCGAAAAAAGTTTGCCAAAGCAAGACCAAATTATCGACTTTGTAACAATTGATGAACGAGTGGATGACGACGCAAAATATTATGAAGTTGCTATTGCCTTGCATTTTAAATTAATCAAAGTCGAAAATAACCGTATACGTCAAGTATTGATTACAACCGAAATTTTAAATAATGAAGAAAAATTAGTGCGCGACGCAGGAAATGAATAATAAACATAAAATTTAAAACACCTTCAAAAAACTCATTTGTTTGAAGGTGTTTTAATTTTAAGAAATATTTTTTGCGCGATTAAAAGCATTTAATTTATCATATGTGAGCAATTAAAAAATGTAATTATATGTTCATTTGTTTTTTTAAATTATTCAAATGCTTTGAAAAAAAAGCTAAATAAGTTATAATATAGCGAGAATTTTATTGATTTGGGAGAGCAGTATGGAAATAAAAGACATCAAAGCAAGACAAATTTTTGACAGTCGTGGCAATCCCACTGTGGAAGTGGACGTAATTTTGGCAAACGGCATAGTAGGGCGCGCAAGCGTTCCATCGGGAGCAAGTACTGGGGCATATGAGGCGGTCGAACTTCGAGATGGAGATAAAACATTGTATGGTGGCAAGTCAGTTTTTAAGGCAGTCAACAATGTAAATGGCGAAATTAGGAGAGCGCTTATTGGGTTTGACGCAACAAATCAACAAGCAATTGATGAATTGCTTGTAAGTTTGGATGGTACGGCAAATAAGGCGCGTCTTGGCGCAAACGCAACGCTAGGGGTTTCTCTCGCAGTGGCAAAAGCGGTATGCGCAAGCAAAAATGTACCATTTCATAGTTTGGTGGGTAACGGGAAGAAATTACCTATACCAATGATGAACATCTTAAATGGTGGCAAGCACGCTGACAATTCAGTTAATATACAAGAGTTTATGATTGTCCCGCACGGAGCGAAAGATTTTTGTGAAAGTATGCGTTTCGGCACCGATATCTATCGCAATTTGAAGGCTATTCTAAAAGAAAAAAATCTTAGTTGCGGAGTTGGCGACGAAGGCGGTTTTGCGCCAAACCTTGCGTGCGACGAAGAGGCGTTGCAACTGTTGTGTGAAGCAATAGAGCGTAGTAATTTGCAGGCGGGCAAGGATGTCAGTATTGCACTTGACGTCGCAAGCAGTGAGATGTTCAACGAAGGTAAGAAAGTCGGCAAAGACGGCTGTTACTACTTTTGGAAAACTGGCAAAATTTTTGGAATTGACGAGTTAGTCGCGTATTATGAAAAATTAGTAAATGTTTACCCACTTATTTCAATTGAAGACGGTGCAGACGAAGACGATTTTGATGGGTGGAAAATTTTAACTGACGCACTTGGCAAGAAAATACAACTTGTCGGCGATGATTTGTTTGTTACTAACGTAAAAAGACTTAAACAAGGAATTGAAATGGGCATAGCAAATTCAATTTTGATAAAACCGAATCAAATTGGAACACTTACTGAAACAATTGCAACCATAAATCTTGCAAAATCTGCAGGTTATTCAACAGTGATTTCACACCGAAGCGGAGAAACTGAGGATACAACAATTGCAGATATTGCGGTGGGACTTGATCTCGGACAAATCAAAACGGGCGCGCCGTGTCGTAGTGAACGCGTCGCAAAATACAATCAACTATTGAGAATCGAGGAAGAACTTAAAAATGACTAAAATTTGGGCAAGAGCAATGACAAAAGACAAGATTTTGTTTGACAAAGTCTTTGAAATGGACGATGATTTTTGCGACGACAATTTTTTCGAACAAATGGCAAAAATTTGCCAAGCAATGGATGTTTCAACACCTGTCGTATTGCAAAAACACAAAAATGAAATGCAAAAATTCAATCATAGTATATTTTTAGCAAACGAATTTATGGAAAGCGTCAATTTTGATAAATTTATTGTCGAGCGTTTTGACGATGAAGAAAAGAAAGAAAATCCTTTTTATATCTAAAAGACAAGGAATATTCCGATTTAATGCCCCCCATAAGGGGCACTTTGTTTTTATCTTTTTTAGTTTTGCCACTGCTTGACTTATTGGGGAAATAAGTGTATACTATGCGGGTAAGGAGATTATTATGGAAGAAAATAAATGCTGTTGCGCTGAATGTGCAAAAAAAGAATTAGAGGCAAAGCAAGCGCTTGAAAGTAATGAGCAAGAACAAGAAAAATTGCCACAAATTTCAATTGATGACTTTTTCAAAGTCGAATTGCGCGTCGGCAAAGTTTTGGAATGTGAAAAAGTTGAAAATGCGGATAAATTATTAAAATCACGCATACAAATTGGCGACGAGATTCGCACAATTGTTAGCGGAATTGCAAAATTCTACACGCCAGAAGAAATGGTCGGCAAACGTGTCGTGGTTGTAACTAACTTGCAACCGCGAAAAATGCGTGGTATCGTCAGCGAAGGTATGATTCTTTGCGCATCGAATGACGACGAACTCAAAATTGTCAGCCCCGAAGGCGAAATTGCAAGCGGTTCCGAGGTTTGCTGATGGTCGACAGTCATTGTCATTTGTATGACGACAAAATCAGCAACAGGTGCAATGAGATAATAGCAAACTTTGCAAATGATAATATTGATTATGTGATAATTCCTAGTTGCGATTTTGATAGTATGCAAAAGGCGTTTGATTTGAGCCAAAAAAACGTCAAAATTTTTTCTGCTCTTGCTGTGCATCCGCACGATGCTAAAAATTTTGATGAAGATTGCGAAAGATTTATTTTACAAAACGCAAGCAATGCCAAGGTTGTTGCGCTTGGTGAGTTTGGATTAGATTATTTTTATAATCTTTCGCCCATCAATGCTCAAATGCAAGCACTTGAAAAGCAACTAAAATTGTGTAATATTGTTGATTTGCCCGCTATATTTCATATTCGCGACGGCGTAGATTTGAGCGCATATTGGGATTCTTATGCAGATTTTTTTAGCATAGTCAAAAATAATTTACCAAAGCGTGGCGGTGTTATGCACTGTTTTGGCGGGGACAAAAACAAAGCGAAGAAAGCGCTTGATTTGGGGTTTAATATTTCTTTCACGTGTAATGTTACGTACAAGACAAATGAACACCTGCGACAAGCACTCTCATATATTCCACTCGATAGGCTTTTGATTGAAACAGACAGCCCCTACTTGTCCCCACGTACAATGCGCGACAAACCAAATGAACCCAAAAATGTCTATTATGTCGCCGAATGTATCTCGCAAATTAAAGGCGTGAGCATTGACGACGTGTTTGAAATAACGAAAAAAAACACCGAAAATTTATTTTTCAAAATAAAAGAGCATTACAAAAATGATTATTTATTATAATCTTTGAGCTCACACTTTATGCACTCAACGCGTTTGTCGTTGAGTTTTTTCTTTAAATATAACTTTTTGCGTTTCAATTCAATGTAATGACTAAGTTGTTGAGCAGTTTTTTCAGTGTGCTCACCCAAAATTTGTTTTTCTAATTCGGTTAATTCAGCATTAGTTTTTTCAATCGTTTCAATTTCTTTCATAAAAATAGCATTAGTTTTTTTTAGTTTTTTTATGCATAAAGCAATTTGGTAGATATTCTAAAATAAAAACAACCACAATATCTAGTATGTCGTAGTATTCAACTATACTATATATTGTGGTTTTGGAGTTGGCGGAGAGAGAGGGATTTGAACCCTCGCTACAGTTTCCCATACTAACGCCTTAGCAGGGCGTCCTCTTAAGCCTCTTGAGTATCTCTCCATTTAAAATTTAAGAGATAACCAACATCGCTCCATTATGATAACATTTTTTAAAGACTTTGTCAATCAAATATTGAGAATTTTCCAAAATATTTATGTGTAAAAGCACTAAATTTCAACACAAAATGTTAAATTTGAATAAAACGATACAAAAATAGCGCATAAAAATTAAAAACACACACATACTAATGAAAATTTGAACATAGGAGAACAAATAATGAGAAGAAGTCTAAAAGTTTTGTTGGCAACAATGATGTGTTGCGCGTGTATGTTTTCGCTTTTTCCAATTTATGACATTACCCTTGCATCGCCCAAAACATCAATGGCAGTCGAAAGCAATTTCGTGGAATGCTTAACAAAGTCGCAAATTAAGTCAGTGCAACAAAAACTCAAAAATTGGGGCTATTATACTGGCACAGTCGACGGAATATACGGAACAAAAACAAAAAGCGCAGTCAAATCGTTCCAAAAAAAGAACGGACTAACAGTGGACGGCATAGTCGGCAAAAAAACCGCCAGCGCAATGGGCATAAGCCTTTCAAGTTCATCATCGCAAACAAGCAGTGATAAATATTTACTCGCCAAAGCAATCCACGCCGAAGCACGTGGCGAACCCTACACAGGGCAAGTCGCAGTTGGTGCCGTCATTCTCAACCGCGTCAAGAACGCCAATTTTCCGAACACAATCGCAGGTGTCATTTATCAGCGCGGAGCATTCACCGCAGTCGACGACGGACAAATCAATCTCACGCCTAACGACACCTCACTCCGCGCCGCCCAAGACGCACTTAATGGTTGGGACCCAACATACGGATGTATTTATTATTTCAACCCCGCAACCGCCACAAGTTCGTGGATATGGTCACGCAAGCAAGTAACAACAATCGGCAAACACATATTCTGTTTATAAGGTAGGAAAAATATGAAACAAAGCAAAATAAATATAGTGTTGTGGGTAGTTAGTTCAGTACTTATGTTAGCAGTAGTCGCATTTGCAATCGCATACTTTGTTACCGCAAGCAACGAAAAAAACTACAAAAATCAATTAGAGTTTGTGTACGAGAAGTCTTTTTATGAACTTGTCGACAACGTCAACAACCTAGAAATCAATCTTTCCAAATTGAATTCAACCAACTCAAACACCTATCAAGCAAAATTAGTCGACAAAATAGTCGAGCAAAGCAACCAAGCGCAAGACAATCTTGCTAGCTTACCAATCAATGAGCAGTCAATCAGTAAAACAATTAGTTTCATCAACTCAGCAAATGGTTATTGTACAAGCCTTGCTACACAACTAGCAAAAGGGCAAGCGCTAACCGACGACCAAAGGTTTAGCATCGAAGAGTTGTATGAATCAGCGCAAAACGTCAAACAAGAAGTCAACCGCTTTGCAACCTTGCTTACAAAAGACTATAATATTGTCGACAATGTCAAAATTAATTCACAAATGGACAAAACAAATTTTTCTAATCAATTTTCTTCATTAGAAGAACCAAGCGTTGAGTACCCACAATTAATTTACGACGGACCATTTTCCGATTCTGTTCTCAACAAAGAAATAAAAGGACTAAACAAAACCGAATTTACCAAAGTTCAAGCGCAAGAAGTCGTAAATAAGGAAATATTTGAATACGAAAGCATTGCTTACGACGGGATGACAAATGGTAAATTTGTGACATACAATTTTGTCCTAACATTCAAAGACGGCTCAAAAGGTTTTGTGCAAGTGACAAAAAACGGCGGTTTCATATTGAGTTACAACCGCACACACACTGTCGAGCATTTTCACAAATCGCAAGAAGAATGCGTCCAAATTGCTGAAAAATTCGCCGAAAATTTAGGTCTTTTGAATATGAAAAGCGTGTGGTATGCGGACGCCGAAGGGTATCTCTATGTCAATCTCGCATACACAATCGACGACAAAATCATAGTTTACCCCGACCTAATCAAAATCAAAGTCGCTATGGATGAAGGGCTTGTCGTCGGGCTCGAAGGAATGACTTACGCATACAATCATATCGATAGAAGCGCCCCAACCCCCGTTATCACAACATCTGAAGCCGAAAAGCAAGTAACGCCAGAACTTGATATCCAAAAAACAACGCTCTGCATTATACCCAACGACTATGTCGGCGAAACACTTGCATACGAAATGCAGACAACAAAAAACGGAATGCAATTCTATGTCTATGTCGACGCACAAACAGGCGAACTCATCCGCATTATGCGCGTAGTCGAAACCGACGACGGCAACCTGTTGATGTAATAAAATAGGACGTTATTGATTATTTGCTGGCGCGGTCAATGAGTATGGGTACCCCATAATGAAGCGGGTTGCCCTTCCGGGAGATTGCGACGCTTCGCTCGCAATGACGATAAACGTGAGTACCTTACCACAATAATAAGGACGTTATTTAAATAAAATATCATTATCATAGTAGTACAAGCACTCCCCTTGGGTCATTCAGTGTCGTTAAAGTAATATTAGTACCACTACAATAAAATAATTCCT
>CAZAYL010000023.1:0-16140 GCA_964489405.1 uncultured Lachnospiraceae bacterium
AGCGTAGGAATCTCGCGAACCGCGTGCCACGCGTGCGGTATCGCGCCCCACAGTTTGCTCCGCGTCAGCACGATGATAAAATCAATCCTTATTATGCTACCGCGGGTGCGAAAGCGCACTGCTGTTTGCGGGCGAATTATTCCGCTTTTAGGTTTCACGTGCTTGCTTTAAATGCGCGTATTGTGAAAATTTTGCCTTTAGTAATATAAATTTGGGAATTGATTGGTTATAAATTTACAAAAAAAAAAGTTTGAAAATTGCGCCAATAGTGCAAAAGCGTTTGACTTAAATTGCCAAATTTTAGTATAATTAAGGAGTAAAGAACAAAAAATATCTTTAATGGACAAAATTACGTCGTGAAATTATCTGCGTTTCGCGCGCGCGTGCGCGTATGCGAAAGTTTGTGATATGAGAGGTATGAGATATGGATAGCAGTGTATTGACAAGCGTGATATTAGGAGAGCTTAGAGAGCGAAAACAAAAACGGAAATTTAATTTTTTGCTCGCGCTTTTTCTTGCGATTGTGGCAATGACCGCCATTATCGTAACACCAATCGTGCAGACATTCGTCAGTAAGAAAACCGCAGTCGTTGCTGAATGGACGGACGGACTCACACCGCAAGCATTCGGCACCGAAACGTGGGCAGGTACTGGGTCAGAAGCGGACGCTTTCCAAATCGCAACAGCAACAGACCTAGCGCAACTCGCGTGCAACGTCAATGCAGGGACAACATACGAAGGTATGTACTTCACATTGACAAGTGAACTCAACCTTGCAGGGCGCGAGTGGACGCCAATCGGCACAATGGAGCACCCATTTATGGGGACATTCGACGGCGCGCAAAAAGCAATATACTTTATGACGATGACAGGCGATAAGTACGACTACTATGGCCTTTTTGGCGTAGTCAAAGAGACTTTAATCACAAAAGTCGATATGCGCAATAGTTACATCAACGTCGGCGGACTTGCAACAGGTGGTATAATCGGCTATGCAGAAAATGCAAGCGTTTCATACTCAACAAATGGCTCAGAAGATATCGAGAAAATGGGCTTTCCCACAAACGACCTAACTGAATACTCAACAAATAGCGTTTCAAGCATTGAAACGTGGTTTAACAAAGCGCAAAAGCGCGGGGTATTGGATGAGACCTCGAATGAAAGAGTTGGGGGCAATACCAAAGAGATAATAAGTGAAAGGAACAAAGATAAGAGCAAAAATGGATTGACACATGGCACTGGAACGGTGACAAGTTCTACTGCTGATTGTGGCGGGATTGTTGGGTACTTGCGCCAAAATGGCAGTGGACACACCCAGTTATATTCTTGTTGGAACCAAGGCAATGTCAAAGCCACTAATTCAAGTAGGGCAGCTGGGGGCATTGTGGGATATGCTCATTCAGATACTGTGTGTGGTAATTCAGGTTCGGCTGCACATCTTGCAATTAATAAATGCGCGAATGTTTCGACTGTAAATTCTGCATGTGACGCTGGTGGTGTTGTGGGATATGCGAAGTCGGAGGGTTCAGGCGACTGGCTGAACGATTATGATGCTAGTATCTATATTATTGAGTCATATACAGTTGGGACTGTTTCGAGTAGTAATTCAAGTAAAGCAGGTAGCATATTAGGATTTGAAAGCAGGAATGCTAATATGTCGCATGCATTTGTTCACATTGGCGGAGCAGAGGGTGGGGCAAACCCGTATTGTTATTGGTTAGATACAGGTATAAATAAGTCGTATGGATCAAATGCTGTGGACAAAGAGAACGCTCAGTCAACTTCAAGTTTAGCATTGTCGTCATGGACACGTTTTTGTAGTGGTTACGGTAATGGGTGGACTGATGGAAATTGGATACCATACGATGCAAGTAGTATAACTTCAGGGACAACAATTACGACAACACAACTTTATATTTCGCCAAGTGGGGCGACTAAGTGGACAAAAAAATCTAGTACTCCATATAACTATTATGAAAAGACCACAACATTGCCAACTTACACGGTTACATTTAATATGAATGGGGGTTCAGGGGGAACGACAAGTGCATCTGTAATTTCTGGGAATAAAATTGGGTCAATTACAAAACCATCGCAAACAAATTGTACATTTCAAGGATATTATGATAGTACAAGCGGTGGAACACAATATGTCAATTCAAGCGGAAGTGGGGTAAAGGAGATAACAGAAAGTATCATACTTTATGCACAATGGGTTGGGAATTCCGTATCAATACGCTTTTATGTAAATAACACATATTTAAAAGCTACTACTTCAAAATATTTAAGTACATATGGTGCGGGTGGATGGCCTACTTCAACCGATGTTAACACTTATGCTCCTACTGGCTGGTATGCTAGTGGATATTGGTACACTGACTATAGTACCGAAAATGGCGTAAAATATGGTTCAGGGTCATCAGTTAGCAGTGGCTCTACGATTCCTACATCATCAAGTAGCATAATTAAATTATACGCGGGGCTGATTGCAAACGAAATCACTATATCTGCAAGTGGGAATGGTGGGAGTGTTTCAGACTGGACATCAAAGTCAATTATAGAAGGAAGTTCAATAGGAGATTTACCGACTGCGACGCGTACGGGGTATACTTTTGGGGATTGGTGGACAGAATCAACAAATGGTAATCGTGTGTATACAAATACAACATTTAGTAGTTCGACAACCATTTATGCACATTGGACGCCAAATACGTATACTGTAATCCTAGATAAACAAGGGGGGTCGGGCGGGAGTGATTCAGTTACTGCTACATATAATGAAACACTGCCGTCTGCAAATGCGCCAAGTAAATTCGGGTATGTTTTTAATGGGTACTATACTGAAGAAAATGGTAAAGGGTTAGAGTATTATTCGTCGACAATGAAGACTAGTCGAATCTGGACATTGACAACAGACACGAGGCTTTATGCGTATTGGACGGCTGGCACTGTTACAATCACCTATGATAGTCAAAAAGGGACAAGCGTAAGTGATAAGACGATAAAGTTTGGAGAGAAATTAACTAACACTCAATTGCCGTCATCGACAAGGACGGGGTACACGCTAGATGGTTGGTATAGTAGTTCTTATTCGGGTAAATTGACGACGGACGTTGAGATGAATGATTCGAATTTCGATATTACTGGGTTAGTTGGTTCATTGGAAACGAGAGTTTACGCGCAGTGGACGCCTAAGACACCAAAAGTTACTTTGAGCGCGACCGACGCGGACGGGTACTCAAGCACGTGGACGGATGTATCGAGTTGGAGTTCTTCGGCAAGCACAAAGACGGCATCCAAAACTTGCACATACGACCAGACAATTGGCACAATGCCAGTACCTACACGCAAGGGATGGCGTTTCAAGGGTTGGTTTGATGGGACATCGAGTTCAGCTAAAGAATATACAGACACAAGTGTTGTCGATTTCGAGAGCGAAAAAAAACTTTATGCGCAATGGAAGCAAGAGTCGTACACTTTGACTATAAGTCCGTTTGGCGGTCTATACAATGGCTCGACAAATTCGATTACAATACCAAACAAGCATTACAAAGATACTATTACGCTTAGTACAGTTACGCGTACGGGGTACACCTTTGTGGAGTGGAGGCCAACGAATTCGGGAACTGTTACAAAGAGTGGAAGCAATTATGTCTATACCTTTGATGCGGGGGACGACACAATCGTTGCACAATGGAAAGCCAATGAGTACAGGTTGACCTTTGACATAGGAGAAGGGGAGCAATGGGGCACGATTGACTCAGCAATCTTTACACAGAGTGGCAATACTTATTATAAAACAGTTACGTATGACGCGAAAATTAGCACTATGCCTGAGCCAACAAAAGAAGGGTATAATTTCTTGGGTTGGTATGAAAGTGTGTCAAGCCAATCAAGGTGGACACCGGACACGGGATACACTGTCGCGGGGAATACAACATTGATTGCAAGATTTTCTGCCAATCCATATACATTAACAATTGTGTATGACAACACCTTAGGCACACAAACGCAAGGTGGCACGATAGGGCAAACTATAACCCTTGCAAGTGGGAGCGATTTAACGAGAAAAGGTTACACATTTATTGAATATGAATTGATAGATGGAGTCGGCGAACTTTCGGGCTTCACATTTAAATTCGGTGCAGGCAATGCTATTTTGAAAGTTAAGTGGGAAAACAATAAATACAAAGTTAAATATGACTCCAATGGCGGTTCGGGGGAAATGGAAACGTCCGAATTTACATACGATGTGGACGGCACTTTGTCTAAAAATACTTTCGAAAAGACAGGGTATAAATTTGTAAATTGGAATACAAACGCAAATGGCACTGGGGCGAGTTATATTGATCAATCGGCAATTAGTAATTTGACTTCAAAGGCAGATGAAGTGCTTACGATGTATGCACAATGGGAGCCGATTAAATATAATATTGCTTTCGACGGCAACGGCGGAGTCATTCAGCCAACTGAGGGATTCAAAGGCACAACGGGCGGTAAATTCTCGACGCACACCTATAACTATAATGAAGAATTGGGCGTTTTGCCAAATGTTGAACTTGCGGGGCATACATTTTCCGGGTGGTTCTATGAAAATACTTTTGATACGGAAGTTAAATCGACTGACAAAGCAACAAAAGATTGTACCATTTACGCGAAACTTACAGCAAATCAATATACCTTGCAACTAAATGCTGGAATGGGTAAATTGTCCGCACTCTCTGGGTGGGAAATAGATAGTAACAACAATACTGCAATCAAATTAATCACTTATGGCACTGCAATTGGGCAAATGCCAGAACCTACCCTTACGGGAAATAACTTTAAAGGGTGGTATGATAAGGCAGATTCGACGGGGACACTATTTGCGCCGTCGAGCGTGTTCAATTTCGCGGATACAAAAATTCTCTATGCGCATTATCAAGCGCAAAATATGACGGTGTTCTTTGACCCTGCGGGCGGGAGTGTAACAACTTCACAATTGACGCGTTCATATAATAGCACGATTGGTACTTTCCCGTCGGCAACGCGCGCGGGGTATGATTTCGTTTGCTGGTACTATAATGGGACGAATACGCAAGCTAACACAACCGATTATGTTACTGAAACTGTTACGTTGGTGGCAAAGTGGAAAGCTAAGACCTTCATTTTGACATTCAACGCAAATGGTGGAGTTTTTGAGAGCGGAACAACATTTTCTAAGAATGTTACATTTAATGAAGAAATTGGCACGTTCCCAGAAATTCAGAAAGTGGGGGCGGATTATATAGGCTGGTTTGAGAACTTCGACGGAACGGGAACGCAATATTTGCCGACTACATTAGTTCAATTCACAGAGAACAAAATTATATATGCGCACTTTGAAGTTGCCACCTTTCAAGTGATTTTCAATGCGGGCGGTGGGACGTGTTCGCTTTCAAGTAAAAAATACGAATATGATGAGCAATATGGGGAATTGCCAACCCCAAGTTATACGGGGTACAAATTCCTTGGTTGGTCATTAGATGCGGAAAGCACAACGTATGTCAAGGCAACTGACACAGTTACGCAAGTGCATACGCTTTATGCACAATACAAACCAAACACTTATTATATTGTTTTTGACAAAAATAGGTCGGATGCAGTCGGCACTGAAATGCAAAAGATGACTGTTACATACGGCACAGGCGTCAATTTGTCGCAAAACACATATTCTTCGCCAAGCGCGATATTCGCTGGGTGGAGTTTGGACAATAAGGGCAATGGCGACAAGTATAGCGATGAGCAAATTGTGTACAACCTAAGTTCTAATGACGGGGAAGAAGTTAGATTGTATGCACTATGGACAGACAACACTTATTGGGTTGTTGTCGACACTTTGAATGTCGATGTAGTGAATGCAAATGAATATTCTCAATATGGGTCATTTGCACTCAATAAGGTGTACACACACAATCAAAAAATTGGTGTTTTGCCACAACTTGCAAAGCGCGGACACAATTTTGTCGGCTTCAAGGATGAAAATGGCAATAGCGTCAATGAAAATACGCTAGTTACGAGTGATATGCGTCTAATTTCACAATGGGAAGCGATGACAATCACTTACACCTTTGACGCAGATGGTGGGACTTTCACTAGCGTTGGTAGCGGGGAAATGAATGGGAATACAGTCGTCATAACTAGTAAATATGGCGAGCAAATCAGCACATTGCCGACTGTTGAAAAAGTGGGGTATTCCTTTAAGTACTTTGTTGACAAAGATAATTCAAATTATGCGATTTTTGACGGAATCACAATCACGACGGAGAGTGATGTTTATGCAATAGCGAGTTGGCAAGCGCAGACTTACGTTGTGGTGTTCAGCGCAGGTGCGGGAACAATTGACGCCGACGGCAATTTTGTCGGCGGGCAGTCAACTGAGAGCGCGTATGTTGAATACGACGGCACATTTGGCGTTTTGCCGACGGCAACTTTGAGGGGGAACACTTTCAAGGGTTGGTGGACGGAACAGAATATGAGTGGCACAAAGATTGAGCCGACGACTGTGTTCAAGAACACCTTCCCTACGACGCTTTATGCGGGTTGGCAAGTGAGTAGATACGATGTTACAATCTTGGCTAATGGCGGAAATTTTGGTTCAAGCGGGGACATTACCAAGAAAATTACGGGAGATTTTGGAAGTACAATCGAGTTGCAAATTCCTACACGTGTGGGGTACGATTTTGACGGCTTTGAAAAGACTTCAACATTAGATGACGGCGTGGCAAGTAATTCGTCGGGCGTGTGGAGATTTACATTCGGGCTTGGCAACGCGACGCTTTCGGCTAAGTGGAAAGGAATAGCAATCACGATTACATTTGATTGTGGTGAAGACGGCGCGACGGCTTTGAATGGGGAATTGCCAACAAAGCGAATAGTATATTATGACAAAGAATATGGTTCATTCGCTGTTCTAAAAAAGGACGGCAAAACCTTTGCTGGCTGGGCGCGCGCGGACGGCACGAGTGTCAACGGCACTGATATTGTCAAGGACACGAGCGATTTCACGCTTTATGCACAATGGACGACCGATGAATATAGACTTTCAATTAACCCTAATGGCGGAACATACGACGGCAAGGCTTCAAATACGACATTGACGGGGGCTTTGGGCGATACGGAAACTATACTTACGCCGACGCGCGTTGGGCACACCTTTGCGGGGTGGACTGAAGCGTTTATTGGGCAAGACGGCACGACGACATATGTTGGGCTGAATGATTCGACCTACACATTTGGCAATGGCAATGGCAGTTTGACCGCGAAATGGAACGCAATTACGTATACAATTAAGTTTGTGGACGGCGTGGACGGGGCAGTCGGAACACCATATACGCAAGATATTACTTATGGTTCGACTGTGGCGCTTACTAAAAACACATTCACGCGCGCAGGGTATGACTTTACTAATTGGCTGTGGGGGGACAGAATTTTCACTGACACTGAATTAGTAACTAACCTAAGTAGTACCGCGGGCGACGTGATAACTTTGTCGGCACAATGGACTGAAAAAAGTTATAATTTGACGATTGACCCCAATGGCGGTGTTTATAGTGGTATCACTGCAGGGACGAAAATAACTAAACTTTTTGGTCAAACATATATAATTTCGACAAGCAATTTGCCAACCTTTAGGGGACGTAAATTTGTCGGATTTAGTGATAGCGCTAACCTTGTAGGGAGCGTGGAGAGTGGATACACATACACGTTTAATTCCTATGATGAAACAATTGTTGCGCAATGGGAGATTATCACGATAGAAGTTACGCTTTGCATTCATACGGGGGCAAGTTGGACGGCGGACGCGATAACTAAATACAAGGTTTCGGACAATGTAGGGCATATCACTGCAACATTTGGACAAAGATACGACTTGATTCCTATTAAAGACGACATTATATACGCGGGGTATGAGTTTAAAGGCTTTTATACTGAGAGCAAACAATACATTGATTCATCTAGCATTGTCGATTTTGAGAGCGACATCACTTTGACCGCTGAATATAATGAAAGCGGATATGTTTTGACGATTGACCCGAATGGGGGCGAATTTAGGAATTCGAGCGCAACTCAAATGTTTGACGGCAAAATCAATGATGTATTTACTTTAGACAAACCGACGCGCAAAGGATATACTTTTGTTAGTTGGACACAGAGCGGGCGTGGAACACTTGCAGACGACCAGTCGCAATTTACCTTTGTCGATGACAACTGCAAGTTGACGGCACAATGGAAAGAAAATGAATACACTATTCAATTTAATAAGAACGTAACAAATTTAGATGAAGTGTCGGGCACAATGACTGATTTATCGTGCAAATACGATTTAGGCGGGCGCTTGACAAAGAATAATTACACGCGTGCGGGCTACACCTTTGTCGGTTGGGCGCGCGTAAGTGACGGGAGCGTTGAGTATGTGGACAATGCATACTTTATCAACTTGACGGCGGATAATGGCGGAGTAGTTGTGCTTTATGCGCAATGGCAAATCATTGAATATACCATTACTTTTGACGCAAACGGCGGGCAACTTTCGTCGCCATATCAAAAGAGAAATTACGGCACAGAATACGGTTCATTCCCTAAGGCGACAAAGACGGGGTACACGCTTTTGGGGTGGTTCACTGACACTGACACGGAGATTAAGTCGAGCGACATAGTTCGTGGCGACATCACGCTTTATGCACATTGGCAAGCAAACACATACACCATTACGTTCAAGGCGGGCGATGGACGAATCATCGCGGGAGCGGACGGCTATGCGGGCGAAGTTGGGGGAAATGAAACAAGTATAACAGTTACTTTCGACGGCTTATATAGCGGAATGCCGGAAGCGGAACACGATTCGAAATTGTTTGCGGGGTGGTTCACATCCGAGCAAGCGGACGGCTTGCAAATATTCAACACGACGACGGTTACGGTTGCGGGGGCACAGACTTTATATGCGCATTGGGCTTCCGACCAATATAATGTTTCGTTTGACGCCAACGGCGGAAATGTGGGCGAACACACGCGCAGAGTTAATCACGGCGAGAAATACGGCGAGTTACCTGTGCCAACGTATGTTGGATATGACTTTGACGGCTGGTTCTTTGAAGACACAAACGACGAAATTACGGGGGATAGCGAAGTTACACATAAGGGCGACCACACTTTGCGCGCACATTGGACACCGAAAAAATTCACTGTTACATTTGAATACGACGGCGGGACTTTTGAACAAACGCCGGGATACGACGGCGACGGAACGACAAAAGTTGTTACGTATGACGACACGTTTGGGGTTTTGCCAACGGCAGTCAAGACGGGCAAGAGAACGCTTGGGTGGTTCGACGCAGATGACAAGCTTGTCGATAAGGATAAGATTGTCAAAATTTTGAGCGACATCACGCTAAAGGCAAAATATGATGATATTCCATATTCGCTTGTCATCGAATTAGACGGCGGAATGTATGAAGATTTGCGACAAGTTCAGCAATTTAGTGGCATTTATAATCAAACTATAGATTTAGCAGTTCCGACGAAATCGGGCTATAAATTCGCAGGTTATGAGAATAGACTTGGAGTTGGTTCAGTTGTCAAGGACGGAGATATTTACAAGTTCACATTTGGCGCGGGGGACACCACTTTGTATGCAGTGTGGGAGCCAATTGAAATTGTGGTTACATTCTACGCACAAGATGGCGAATTATCTGGGTCGAGCATTTCGATTTCGGACGACAAGAAAAAGGGCATACGCCGATATAAGTTTGGCGAGAAATTTAGTACTGCAAGCGTGCTTCCTATCGCGAAACTTGCGGGGTATAAATTCGACGGCTGGTTTACGGAAGAGAACGGCGGATATCAAATGACGGACGCGATGATTATCTCTATTCCAAATGACTTTAACCTTTATGCAAGATATGAGGCGCTACAATATGTTTTGACGATTGACCCACAAGGTGGAGTGTTTGCGGGGTCGACTCGCACTTATGACTTTAAAGACAAAGTAGTTGGAGCTGAAATCACATTTGACACGCCGACGCGCGTTGGTTACCGCTTCACTGGGTTTGTTATGACGGGGGACGGCGAATTAGAAGCGCAAAATGCGCAATTGACGCAATATAAATTCATCTTTAAGTCGAGTAGCGCGACGCTTACGGCTCAATGGGAAAATGAAAAATACAATGTTTTGTTTGACTATGATGGCGCGGATGGCGGGAACACTGTTACGACGCTTGAAGTTACATACGACGAGTTGTATCGCACTCTTCCTACGCCGACAAAATCAGGGTATGACTTTGTTGGGTGGTTCACAGAGAAAGAGAACGGAACAAAAGTTGACAACACGACGACTGTCAAGACGGCAAGTAATCACATCCTTTACGCACGTTGGGAATTGCACAAATATAAGTTGCAAGTTTTGCTCACAGGCGGAAAAATTGACAATGTCGAGATGACGGACAAAGAATTTGAAAATTACTTTGGCGAGATAGTCAACTTCAGCATTCCTACGCGTTATGGATATACTTTCGACGGATTTGAAAGGACGGGGGACAAGGGCGAACTTAATGTTGATATTGAAAACAATGTAGTTACCTTTAAATTCGGCAATGGCAACTGCAAGTTGGTAGCCAAATGGAAGAACAAAGACGTTGTTGTCAACTTTGATTACGACGATGCGACGAGCGGGAACACGCCAGCGTCAAAAACTATCAAATTTGACGAAGAATACGGCAAGTTGCCAACGCCAGAAAAGGCGGGGTATGACTTCGTCGGCTGGTTTGATAGCAGAGAGATTGAATCGCGCGTGTTGATTATTCCGTCAGTGCTTGTCAAGAAAGCAGAAACACACACGCTGTATGCGGTGTTTAATGAAATCACGACTTCGCTTACAATTATTTTAGACGGCGGGGAATTGGCACTAGAGAAAAACCCTATTGAAAAACCTTTCGGCGAAACATTTACATTTGCTAAGCCGACAAAGACGGGCTTTGAATTTGTCAAATACACATCGAGCGATGCGGGGGCACTTGTCAATAATAATGATGGCACGTGGACATATACTTTCGGGCTTATCAATGCCGTTGTTACGGCGCATTGGACGGCGCAAACGATTGCGGTTGAGTTCTCAATTTCATCAGACGCCGAGCTTGATGGCGCGACGATTGACTGGACGGGCGTTGACCATACGGGGAACGCGATTAAGGCGGTGTTTGGCGAGAAATACGGCACTTTGCCGAATGTCAGTCGCTATGGCTGGAAGTTCAAGGGCTGGTTTACAGAACAAGACGGCGGTGGCGAGAGAATTATCGACACTTCGACGGTTTCACGCCCTAACGCACACACATTGTATGCACACTTTGAGCAGGATTCATACAATCTAACAATTAACCTTAATGGCGGGACTGCGGACGGGCAGGAACTCAAAATTGAGAAACACGCAAAAGATGTTGTAACACTTATTGCGCCGACAAAGACGGGTTACACCTTTGTTGGATATTCAATTGTTTCGGGCAACATCGAGCAAGATAGTGGAGATAAATTGAAATTTACATTCCTTGAAAGTGATGCAACAATCATTGCTGATTATACGGCAAAGAAATACACATTGACTTTCAATGCAAATGGAGATAATTCAAATCCTGCGACAATTCCATACGTGGAAAACGGCGAATGGAGTGTGGGCGATAGCAACACCTTTGCGACAAAGGAAGTTACATTTGGCGGAAAGATTGGCGCAATGCCAACCCCTATTCGCGACGGGTTTAAATTCTATGGTTGGACAAAAAGTGGAACAGCGAATGACGACGTTTACACACCACTTACATACTATGAATTTGACCAAAATCTAACGCTGAATGCTGTCTGGTCGTCGAATGAATTCATTTTGACTATTGACCTTGACGGCGGGAAATTGACCGAAACAGGCAAAACCGTTGTTAGTATTCAAGGGACGAATGGTATGGAGTATACAATCGACTCCACACCGATTCGCGTGGGATATACCTTTGTTGACTTTAATGTCGAGTACGCTATCAGCGGACAGGGCAATTTTGAACAAGTCGGCACAAGTTGGAAATTCACATTCGGTTCTGGGAACGCGACAATCACAGCACTGTGGACGCCGATTGAGATTAAAGTTACTTTGGACGCAAACGGCGCAAAATTCGACGAGAGCACTTTGAATGGCTGGAGTTTGAGCGCGGATAAATTGAGCGCGACGAAGACCTTTAAGTACAAAGATTTGTTGGGCACGATTTATAATGATGACACGACAACTTCATTTGGCGCATTGCCACAAATTTCGCTTGCGGGCAATGATTTCAAGGGGTGGTTCGTAGACGGAACGCAATATTCGGAAACGTCGCCTGTTGAGTGGCTTGCGGATGTTATTTTGACGGCAAGTTTTGGCAAAGGGAGTTATTCACTTATCATCAACACTGACGGGGGATTGTATAGCGATGATGAGTTTACGAATCAAAGCGGAGTATTGACTATTACGCAAGAATACGGCACGACGCGAAAAATCACTACACCAACTAAAGTGGGACATAAATTCTCGCATTGGGAAGGTGAGGGGTACGGCGACTTTAACACCGACACAAACATTTACACGTTTGGCGCGGGAATGTACACGCTTGTTGCTACCTATACGCCAATCACATACACGATTAAGTTTGATGAAAATGGCGGAACAGGTTCAATGGACCCACAAACATTTATTTACGGCAAGTCGGCAGTTTTGAGCAATAACGCATTTACGCGCGACGGGTTCAATTTCGTGCGCTGGGATACTTCACCTAGTGGCGACGGCACGTCGTATGCAAATATGGGTATGATTTTGAATGAAACGACAATTGACGGCGACGAAATCATTCTTTATGCGGTTTGGACTAGCGCGTGGATAACGATGTACTTTGACGCCAACAACGGAACGGCTGACCCAGTCGGCATTTCGGTGCAGTATGGCAAAGAATTTGGGACATTGCCACGCGTCGAGAGAAAAGGTTACAATTTCGGCGGTTGGTATGAGAGCATTGTAGATGATGTTCCTGTAGGGACCGCGATTGAAACAACGACAATTTGCACATATTTTGAATCGCAAACATTTATTGCGTTCTGGACAATTGCAAACTATACTGTTACATTGCCGAGCGGATATAGCGCAGATTCGATGATTTTGACGGTATTTGACGCATATAAAGATACTTTGAACGAAAATAAGAGCCAAGCAACGATTGTTTATAATCACGACTTTGCGTTCCAAATTGAGATTCTAGAAGCATATTCATTGAGCCAAATCAAGGTTTATGCGACGAGTGTCACACAAGGCAAGAAAGAAATTTTGGCAATCAACGGCGCGTATATGTTGACGCAAATTGCTGATAATATCGTCATTACGATTGAAAATCTTAACAAAAACACTTACACCGTATTGTTTGACGCGTGCGACGGCTTGTTTGGAAATTCGCAATACACGACTGTCAAAGTTGAGTGGGGCGAAAAAATCACGAAGCCGACGCGTCCAACGCGTTTGCACTATGATTTCATAGGTTGGTATGCGAATAAAAATTCGACAAATGAATTTGATTTTGCTAAATACAAAGTTTATTCGGACGTTGTTTTGTACGCAAAATACCAAAAGGCGCATTATGCTATTAATTTCTATGTCGACGACCAACTCTATAGGAGAGATATGGTTGAATACGAAAGCGTTGTGGCGAAACCTAGCAACCCAACTAAAGCGGGCTACAACTTTGTCGGGTGGCGCTTGTCAAATGGCACAATGTATTCATTCACATCGCAAGTAGTTGGGGAACTCAATTTGTATGCGGAATTTGATACGAACACTTACAAAGTGCGCTTTTATAACGGCGAAAGATTGCTTGATACTATCAACGTTAGATTTGGCGAGAAAGTTACGGTCAATTTCGGTAGCGGAATCACGGGGTACACTCTTGACGGGTGGTATGCTGACGCAAACTTTAAGACGCTGTTTGATTTTGATAGTGCTATTACGGGCGACACAAACATCTTTGGTAAATATGATTTGAATTACTTTACTGTCGACTTCTATGTCAATGGGCAATTGCAGGCGTCGCAACAAGTTGGTTATA
Organism: uncultured Lachnospiraceae bacterium; assembly: GCA_964489405.1. Taxonomy (GTDB): domain Bacteria; phylum Bacillota; class Clostridia; order Christensenellales; family UBA1242; genus CAKVOD01. The sequence continues at coordinate 14,118 of CAZAYL010000023.1, forward strand.
GATATAGGGCGACTGCACCGACGGATATAACTCTTGAAGCTGGATACCACATCGAGCAGTGGTTTACCGACATTGATTTGACGCACATATATGACTTTGTCAACCCTATCACAAGCGACCTTGTGTTGTTTGGGAAAGTGGAGAGAGATAAATTCTATGTCACATTTATTGCAAATGGGCAAAAGATTTTGCGCGAAGTGTATTATGGCGACACGCTTGATGAATTACCGCAAGTTCCAGCGCGCATTGGGTATGACCAAGTCGAGCCATATTGGGAAGAAGTAGATTTGACCAACATCACTGCGCCAATAACTGTCAATGCTGTGTATACAATCAATAAGTATACCGTTACGATTGTTATGCCAGACGGCTCGCGCATTTACAAAGAGGTAGAGTATGGTAAGACTTTGACCGATTTGCCAAAGATTGACACAAAGTTTGGCGATAGGGTCATCTATGACCAAGATATAAGCAATATCACAAGCAATCTAATTGTTTATGTCGAAGTCAAGAACTACATATTCTGGCCACTCGTCATCGTTGGTTCAATCTTAGCAATTTTGATAGTAGTATATATTGTGTACGTGATTATAAAGACGCGAAATAAACGCGGTAGTCGCGACAAAATCAAAGAACTCATCAACACGCGGGGGAAGTGATTTTGATTAGATACGCAATATGTGTTTCACGCAAAACGATACAAACAATTAGACAGAAAGAAAAGGTTGTCAAGCACTACTTAGTGCCTAGCAACCTTTTTGTGTTGTTTTGATACAAAAAGCATTTTATTATAATAAAGATTTGAAATAGTTTAAATTTCGGCGTGCGTCGACTGATGTCGGCTTGATTTTGCACGCTTTTTTTGCATAGCGGACGGCGAGTGCCGTTTGTCCAAGTTTATAGTAACAAATCGCCGAATTATAGTATGGAATGAAATCGTAGCAGTCGGGAAGAACAAACCCGCCACTATTTAAGTCGGCGCGCTGAATGGCGAGTTTGAGCCAATACAGTGCTTCGCGATAGCGTGCAAGGGCGATGAGATAGAGCGAGAGTTCGCACAAAATTTCGCTACGTGGCGCGCCGTATGTAAATGACGCCAAAAGCGATTCAATCGCGCGCGCCGTTTGTCCGAGTTTGTGGTAGGACTGTGCGCGATTAAGGCACGCCTGAATTTGATTTTCGACAAAGCCGTCTTTTAGCGACAAAAACGAATTGTACACATTGATTGCCTTTTGGAATTCGTTGTTATAAAAAAGTTCGCTTGCGTAATAAAATTGCATACGTGGCGAAAATTTGACGTGTTGTGCGATAAGTTTCTCGTATATTTTCAAGTTGCGTTGCGGGTCGCTCGGTTTAATTTTGCGGTGTTCGATGACGATGTTTGTGTGGACAATTTTTCCGCTCGGCGTGATTGCTTCGTGAATCGGGTCGCGAAAATAGAACGCTGGGGAGTTCCGCACAAGGCGTTCGCGCACAAAGCAAAAAGTTGGTTTATTGCGTGCGTCAAATGCGGTCGCGTATTTCATAAAATAGACGTCCGCGTAGTCGCGTTGCGCTTTTAGACGGTTGATTTTGTCAATGTTCTCATTTGTGATATAGTCGTCCGCGTCTAGCCACATCATATGCGATTTGGTCGCTTTGCTAAAGGCAAAATTCCGCGCGCGTGAAAAGTCATTACACCACACATAGTCAAAAACACGCGCCCCCGCTTGCTTTGCAATTTCTTTCGTGCGGTCGCAACTGCCCGTGTCGACGACGATGACTTCGTCCGCAAACTTTTTGGCGCAATTTAGCGCGCGCTCAAGGACAAGTTGCTCGTCCTTGACTATCATACATACACTTATTTCCATACAATATTATATTTTGCACAACATCCCATTGCTACAGGTGGGTGCGAAAGCGCACTGCTACGGGTGGCTAGCGCGGGTGCGAAAGCGCACCGCTGTTGATGGCTAGCGCGGTCAATGTGTATGGGTACCCCATAATGGGGCGGGTTGCCCTTCCGGGAGATTGCTACGTTGTC
>CAZAYL010000024.1:0-16104 GCA_964489405.1 uncultured Lachnospiraceae bacterium
TCAACTTAACATACTTTTATTATACCCATTTTTTTATTTTTAGTCAAACGTTTTTTGATATGTTTTCAGTTTTTTTTATAAAAATTTATATTTTTTGACATTTTTTTAGTTTTAAATTTAACTTATGTGCATTTTTCTGATTTTTTTTAAAAAAAAAGATGACAAAAAATTTTTTTTATGCTATTATATGTAATAAAGGAGAGTATTTAATGTTTTGGATTGATATTGTCTTTATTGTTCTCATCATCATTTTCGCTCTTTGGGGACTTAAACAAGGCTTTTTGGCGTCTCTTATTTCATTAGTTGGAATAGCGCTTTCTGTCGTCCTTGCAGTTTGGTTGGCTCCTATGTTCGGAAGCTTCTTGGATAATTTATTTGGCGGTGGAATATCAAAGATGTTTACTGACACGATGACGGGAGTTGTATCAAACTTTGGGGCTCCTGATTACGAAGTAACGGAAGCAACTAAGGCGTCGACTTTGATTGAGGGCTTTAATATTAGTGGGATACTTAAATCTTTGCTCTTAATTATGCTTGGGAGTAAAACTATTGCTAGTGGACAAAATGTTCAAGAGTGGTTTTCGAGTCAACTTGGTGGGTTGTTGACGACTGTATGCTCGGCGGTGCTGTTATTCTTGCTTATTAGGATTGCTCTTGCTCTACTTGGGAAATTGTTTGACAAGATTACTGAGAACCGTGCGATCAATGGGCTTGATAGAGTTTTGGGTCTTGCATTTGGCGCACTTAAGGGACTTATTTATGTTGGCTTTGCCATTGCGATCATCAACCTGCTTTGTGTAGTTCCGTCGATTAATGACTTTGTTACGAAGTGGCTTGACAAGACTACGCTACTTAATGATTATGCTAAGTGGGTATTTGAATTGCTGGATAATTTTACGGGGAAATATAATCTATAATGAATTTTAGTACTAAAAACAAAAGAGAGTTACGTATGCTGTGTAACTCTTTTTTTGTTTTACATAGAATTAATCGTCAAGATTAAATGATTTCATAATTTCTTTCAAGTCTTCTTTGGGCTTCAACGCTTCTAGCATATCGAAATGGCTATCGTTGGAGTCTGTTGCTTGTGATTTATTAAGGCTTTGCTCTAAGGCGTCGAGATATTTTGATTTCTTTTCGGGGGAGATTTGAGCTTCTTTATGGCTAGATTTGTATTGAAAATTGTCAAAATCTTCGAATTCACTTTTCAAAAACTTTTCAAATTCCCCTTCGTTATCGGGTTGTTTTTGCTGGGGAATTGAATTTGTTTGCTTGTATTCATCCTTAGGTTTGTCATAAGAGTCTATTCTTCTAACTGTGGTAGGTTCACTGGCAATGTTTGTTTTAGTGATGTCGATATTGGAATTTTTACCCCACATTCTAGATAGTAGGGTCTTTGCGTAGACTTTCTCTGCGGTATTATGCACGTTGCTTGGCATTTGTGAAATTTCTTTCTCTTTTTGCAAAATTTTATTTAGGGCTTCTTGAAATTCGTTAAACAAAGTTGATATACCACTCATTTTATTTATGTTAGGATATAGCGCACATATTTCGTTAAGTATATTGCTCCATTTCTTATAAAGAACTTTTACTCTTTTTATCTCAAGTTCATAGACAGTTTTTGCGCTAGACTCAATTTCTTTTGCGGTTTCAACTGCGACAACAAGTGCGTTTGATATTTGGTCATCTTTACTTTTGTATGTATCTAAATCAAGTTTAGATTGCATAAGTTCCGCTTGAATTTGCAATTTTTCTTGATTTAATCTTTCTATTTGTTGTTCATATCGTGAGCTTAAGTCGAATAAATATTTGTCGACTTCTTTTTTGTTGTATCCTTTTCGCTCTAATTCAAAATTATTCATTAGCTTCTCCTTTTGTTACTAAAAAGCGTATCCAATACAGCTAATTGCGGTCAAAATAATTGTGCAACAAAAAGCTTTTAGGTATAACTTATTTTTAAAAATCAAATATGTTGTCAACAAACTGATTGCAATTCCAAAAAGGAATGCGGGCAACATATAGTAAAATTTTATTACAACGGCTTGTTTGACTGCGAACATTCCACCGAGTAAAATGAGGGCAAGTCCAGAAAAAATAGATGAGTCACTATAAAATAAAATTCCGCGCATCAATACCAATATACCCATCATTACAAGAAATATCGGAAACCAATATTCTTCAATAAACACAAAGCCTTTTACACCACAAATGTTTAACGTAAAACACAATAAGTATAAAAATATGATTGCGACAAAAACAATATTATAAATTTGAATTTTCTTCATTTTGATTGTCCTTTAATTCTTTGATATTTGTAATCTCAACATTCTGTTTGGGAAAAGAATTTTCTTCATTTTTGAGATTATCAAAAACACAGACATTATTTGCATTTGTCATACTTACATCGAGATTACTAGGTATTTCTTTTTTGTCTTTGGAGCGCGCATTTGTGGATATTGGGGTTAGTTCTGGTTGTATCCCTGTCGATACTTTTGCCTTCTTATGTGCGGAAATCAGTACAATCGATAGAATAATAAGCCCTGCTACCACAAATACAACACTGACGACTTGAGATACAGGTATTTTTGTGCCTGAAATGAACAAAATTTCACTTTCTTCGCGCATACCTTCAAGGATAAATCTTTCAAGCCCATAATAAATCAAATACACACTTGTAACTATTCCATATGATTTTGTTCTACTAAATAAATACATCAAAAGTATAAAACCGATTAGGCACAACATACTTTCGTAAAAAAACATTGCATAATGCCATTCGCCGAGTTTTTCTATATATACTGCTAGTGGAAACCATTGCTGAGCTGTACTTGTAACAACTTGACCGTACACTTCTTGATTGGCGAAATTCCCCCATCTGCCGATTGCTTGGGCAATAATCAAACTTGGGGCGACGATGTCTGTGATTTGTAAAAGATTTTTGTTCTTTATAATTGAATATAGAATAAGACCTATAAGCCCGCCGATGATACCCCCGTAAATTGCCATTCCACCATTCCAAATTGCAATTGCTTCTTGAAAGGTGTATGACTGCCCCGAAAAGATGATGTAATATATTCTTGCTCCTATTATTGCAAGCGGGAAACACCATAACAAAAGTTCATATGGAAAATCTTTGCTATATTTTTTGAGATTTGCATTGTGGCACGCTATCAAAACAGCGACAAGGACACCTGTCGCTATGATGATGCCGTACCACTTAATTGTTAAACTTCCTAGTGTGAAGGCTACTCCAACTTCAAGCAAATTTGGCATTGTTATTCTCCGTTGTTTGATATTATATCATATTTAGTACGAAATATCAAACTAAATACATTGTCAAGAAACAAAAACTTTGGTTTCGTTGACATCTTCTACATTCGGGCTGAGTGCAATTTTACTTATTGAAATTTCATAGGCGACTTTGTTTTCGATTGTGTTGTCGTCCAATTTTTTTTGATATTCACGACTTTGGATGCGTCCTTGTAGAATAACTTTCTCGCCGATTTCAATTGACTTAACAAATCTAGCGTTGCGACCCCAAGCAATACAAGGGATGTAATCTGATTTATTATATGCTCGGTTTACAGCAAGCAAAACATCGGATATTTCGCGATTGAATGGCGTTGTTCGATATATTGGTTCCTTGCATACGTAACCTGATAACTCAATAATATTTGACGGAGCATTTTCGACTTTGGGGATAATTTCGCGCACAAAAATTGTTAAGGCTAATTTGCTTTTGCCATCTTGTTGTTTGTTGTAACTTCTAAATTGCCCTTTCAATGCAATAAAATCACCTAATTTTATGTTTTCTTCTTTTAGTATGCGTTCTGAAATTGTGATTGGCAGAATGTCACACTGTGATGAAAGTCGCTCGACTTTTAAAAACATATCGTAAAACCCTTCGCCATAAACTTCGTGGCTGAATACTGCTTCGCTTACTATTTCTCCGTAAACATAAACTTTGTTGTTGTTCATTTGTTCATAATTCATTATTATTCCCTCCATATGTACATTATGAATTTTTAATTTGTATTCCCTGACTATTGATTGAGTAATCATCTTGATATATAAGTTCCCCTATACTTGCAACTTCAAACCCTTTCTTTTGCAATCTGTCAAGAACTATAGGTAATGCGTCTAAAATATGTTCAGAATTATTGTGGCAAAGAATAATACTGCCTTTTTTTGCTCCATTTATAATTCTTAGCGAAATTTGTTCGGCGGTTAAACCTTTCCAATCGAGTGAATCGACATCCCATTGAATTGTTTTTAAATTTAAATCATCTGCTACGGATATTAAATCATTGTTATATGATCCGTATGGTGCTCTAAACAATTTTACATCTTTGTTAGTGATATCTTTGATTTTTTGGATACTTGTTTCAAGTTCAAATTTCATTCCGTCTTTATCTAGTTTACACATATCGGGATGAGTATTTGAGTGCGTTCCTATTTCAAATCCATTTTCGTCGATTTTTCTCACAATATCGCCATATTTATCGACCCAAAAGCCGACTAGAAAAAATGTTGCATTTACATTGTATTCTTTACAAATGCTCATAATTTTTTCCGTTTTGTCTGCTCCCCATGCTGCATCAAATGAAATTGCCACTTTATTCTCTTGTGTTTGTACGCTATAAATTGGAACTTTTCTAATTGATTGTCCCAAATACACTCCTGCTACTGTGCTTCCGTCAAAATTTAGACACAATAGCGCCAACAATACAAAAGCCAAAAATAGTTTCTTGATACTATTTAGTCTAAAAACTATGAATTTCATTGTTGCACCTCAATTATAAAAGAAATAAATTTGAAAATTTTGAAAGATTTTGTCGAAAAATGGCATATATTGACAAAAAACTTTTTATTTGCGTAATAATATTCTCTAATTAATATGCATTTATTAAAAAAAATAGAACTTTTAAAATAAAAGTGGTACAGAAAAAGGATAATGTGAATAATATGTAATAGGTTCTTTGCTTTATTCCCTACTATTGCAAAGAACCTAACTTTTGACAGACAAGGATAAACTGATGAGCATACTAAAGCTTACTAATGTGAGTTTAAATTACCATTCAAAAAAAGGCGAAACCCCAGCATTAAAAAACATCACATTTGAAGTAAATGAAAATGAATTTATTGCTATTGTTGGGCCAAGTGGATGTGGGAAAACTACAATTTTGTCCCTTATATCTGGACTACTCAAGCCCAGTGGAGGCAAAATTGAAATGTTCAATAATAATCAAATAGGCTATATGTTTCAACGCGACCATCTCTTTGAATGGCGCACAATTTGGCATAATGTAATACTTGGATTGGAAATTCAAAAGAAAAAAGACAAAAATATTTTTGGATACATTGAATTGTTATTAAAAAAATATGGACTATATGAATTCAAAGATAAATTTCCACGTGAACTTTCTGGAGGAATGCGACAACGCGTTGCATTAATACGGACACTTGCACTCAATCCACAAATTTTGTTGCTCGATGAACCGTTTTCGGCGCTTGATTATCAAACTCGATTGAATGTTTGTGATGATGTTGCAAATATAATTGCTTGCGAAAAGAAAACTGCAGTATTAGTTACGCACGATATTTCCGAAGCAATTTCTATGGCGGATAAAATTGTTATTTTAACCCCACGTCCTTCAAGTGTTAAAAAAATATTGTCAATTAACTTAAAACATTATGGCTCCCCTTTTCGCAGACGTGAATGCCGTGAATTTTCACTGCTCTTTGACGAAGTTTGGAAAGATTTGGAGAATTAGCAAATGAGAAAAGTTGAAGAATATTATTCAAATGAACATAAAAAATATTTAAAAAAACTGAAAAATAAAGTATTCATTGTCAAGGGAAGTCAAGTTGCCCTATTGGTAATCTTTATTGGATTTTGGGAATTACTTGCACAGATTGGGGTAATAAATTCATTTATAACAAGTTCGCCGTCAAAAATTGTAAAAACACTTGGAGAACTTTGGGCAAGTGGAGAATTATTCACTCATATGGGCATAACATTATTTGAAACAATAATTGGTTTTTTGCTTGCTTCTATTCTAGGAACTATCTTTGCAATTGGGTTGTGGTGGAGCGAAACAATAAGAAAAATTTTAGAACCTTATATTGTTGTTTTGAATAGTCTTCCCAAAATTGCACTTGGTCCACTCATCATAATTTGGGTTGGAGCAGGAACAAATGCAATTGTTACAATTTGCATACTAATTTGTATAATTATCACAATTATAACGATGCTAAATGCCTTTCTTTCTTGCGACAATGATAAATTGCTTTTGATGAAGTCAATGGGAGCAAATAAATTTACGATTTTGACAAAATTGATTTTGCCGTATTCCACACCGTACTTTATTTCAATGTTAAAAATTAATGTAGGAATGAGTTGGGTTGGTTCAATCATTGGAGAATACTTGTCAAGTAAAGCGGGACTTGGTTATTTAATTGTGTATGGCTCACAAGTATTTAGGCTAGACCTTGTAATGACAAGCACAGTTCTATTGTGCATACTTGCAAGTTTGATGTACTTTGCCATTGCACTACTTGAGAAATACTATAATAAGAAACATAGATAAAGTTATACAAAATGTGCAATGTCAAAACTAAGACCGCTTAAAAAGTCACGGACTAATAGTTTTTCGCAAAAAGAACTATTATGTTACGTGACTTTTTTTAAAAAATACTTGCAACTCAATGCAAGTATTCAAACATAAATATTTTACTAATTTATTCTTTGTGGCAATTACAATTAGGGTCTGAGCAACCGCAATCGCATTCCTCTCCGCAGCCACAATCATCATCGCAATGCTCGTGACACCCACAACCGCAATGATAGTCATTGGGGTCTATTTCAACGACCGAAAAACCTTGCACAAATTCAGCGCGTGGCATTTTTTCAGTTGTATAGAACCCCGGCTCGCCTTCCAAGACGTCAAGCAATCTATTCACAATTGTTGCGCAGGTCAACTCGACTGTTTGCGGTTTATTAACAACAATAGTCGTTGATGGTTCGCCCTCAATTGTCCATTCATTGCTATCAAATTCGTCGCTAGCGTACACCATTCCAACGCATTCCGTCTCAAGCGTAATCCCTTCTTCCGTTTCTGTAGTAACCACTGCACTCATACCGCGGGCATCGCCTGCTTTGATGGTCATACCAAGGGTTTCAGATTTCAAATCTTTGTCGTAAATTTGTGGCACACATTTTTGCGTTTGTTTGCTAACTGTAAGCCCTAGTTGTGAACAAAGCCAGCCGTTGGTATTCCACATATATGAAGGCAAAAATTCTCCGTTATCTATTAATTTTTGTCTTTCTTTTTCACTAATATTGTCAACGACAGCAACTTGTTCGTCAAACTCTTTCAATGTGAGACCTGCTCCGTGTGCGCGTGCAAGTGCGATGCCATAATCTTCGACATTGTAGCTCGTTCTCCCGCGAATTTTTTTAATTGACTGAGTTGACCCTGCAAGTGTAGTGATGAGATTTCCCCAATATACATCTTGGTAACCAGAACCGCAAATTGTACATCCTGTTTCTTTTGCAAGAGCATCAATTTCGGCAGTTAATTCTGGGTTTGAGTTCCAAGGGTAAAACGCTTCTTCACAAGTTGTGATTGCGTTCACACCACATTCAGCACAAACAAGCAATGGTTCTTTCAAATCTTTGAGCAAACTCATTGTTGCTACGATGCAAATATCTGGGTTTGTTTTTGCAAACACTTCTTTTGCGTCTTTCGCATCATCGATTTTGATGCTATAATCTTTGCCGTCATTGATAACAATGCCAATATCCTTTCCTATTTTGTTTTTATCGATATCAAAAGCGCATACAATTTCCCCGCCCTTTTCATATACGTATCTCATCAAATATTGAGACATTTTGCCACAACCATACATTGCGACTCTTAATTTTCTTTCCATTATAACCTCCAGAATATTACTATTTTAACTAATAACAATATTTTTGTCAAATAAAATAAAACTATTCTGCGATTTTTTTTGAAAAAAAGCATTTTTTTTTAAATTAAGACATATTTTTTTAACTTTTTTTCTAAAAAAATGGAAAAAACATATTTTTAGACAGTATAAATTATTTTTACTTATCGAAATGCAAATATCCAAAGCCCTCGACATTCCGATTATTAACAATAGGAGTACAAAAATATTGCAATAATGTTTTTATTTGATTTGGGGAGATACGAAAATTGTATTTTTCGAATATTAATGCACATATTCCTGCAACTATAGGCGCACTAACACTTGTTCCACTCATTTGAGTGTAATTACTCAAACATCCGCACGATATTATATTTACTCCCGAAACAATTAAGTCTGGTTTGTAAAATTCAAATGCTGGTCCACGCGATGAAAAATCTGCTATTTTAAATTTTTCTTTGTAATAATTTTCATTTTCATCTCGCGCGTCATCTAGCGCCCCTACAGTTATGATTTTTCTGCATGCTCCTGGCGATTTTATTGTTTGCTTCTCGGGCCCACTATTGCCCCCTGCAGCTACGACGGCAATTCCACTATCCCAAAGCCGTTCTGCCCCTTTCATTAATGGGTCACTCTTTGATGTAGGAACTGCTCCAAAACTCATACATACAACTTTGATGTTATATTTTTCTTTATTATCAAACACCCATTGCATTGCCTCAAGCATTTCTACGGATGTTGATTGCCCATCTTTATCTAGCGCTTTTAGTATAATTAAATTACACATTGGAGCAATTCCACAATATTTTTTCCCACTCATTATTCCATTCCCGCCAACAAGCCCAGCAACAAATGTTCCGTGCCCATTATCATCATAAAATGATGCTGTATCATTTACAAAAAATGAATTGGAATTTTTAATTTCTTTATTTATATTTCTTTTGATAAAATCAACAAATTTTATAATTCTATTTTTCGGATACAAAAAATCTAAATGTGGGTGTACCCCTGTATCTATTATTGCTACTGTTACTCCAGCTCCAAACAATCCTGCACTATAAAATTGATTGACATTAATAATTTTTTTTGCAATTGAACTTTGTGCAAAAACAGTTGTTTGTGAGGAAATAAAAACGACATTATTTATTGCCTTTAATTCTTGCAATTCTTGTAAATCTATTTCAAGACATATTGCATTAATAAAAGGAAAAACTGCTTTGATTTTATAATTTTTCAAGTTAAACAAATTAATTGCTTTCTCAAAATTTTTAACAAAAACTATAATATCAATGTGCAATGACTTGTTTTGCAATGTTTTTACTAAATGAGATAAATTATTATCTAATTTTTGCATAATTCTCCATATACTATATGTAGTGTATTACTTTCAAGTACTACACTACATATAAGATATTTACAAAGTTTTTTATTGAATTAAAAGTAAAAGATTTCGCATTTTTTCAAGTTGCTCTTCATTTAATAATGGAGAAATAATGTTGGCTATATTTTGTATTTCTTGCGAATTAAATGTTCCATTGCGCTTCTTTTCATTGATTAAATTAAAGAATTCTGCGATCAACTCTGGTTCGCTAAGGTTTTGAAATTTATCAATTAATTCTTCTACTTGTGCTCCATATCTCTCTTTAAGCGACTGCATTGCGTCTTGTTCTTCATTGCTCATTTTTACATTGCCATTATTTTTTATAAAATCATCAATTGGGGTGTCTTTAAAGTCTTTTATGTCCATATGCTTCTCCTTATATATTTGAACATTATATTCTATGCAAACATAAAATATTTTGACATTCGTTTAGGAAAATTATGAATAATATTGAAAATTTGTATGTTGTTATTAAAAATTTTTTACCTTATGCGGGCAATTATTTGAAAGATTCCCCTATTGAACCATATTTACCTCAATTGCAAGGAATAATTGATATGATTGAGGCATTAGGTGGTGTTCAAACTATTTCAAAAATTACCACATTAATTACTCAAACAAAAAACGCTAATGAATCAGTTTTTGTTGCTCCCAACTTATCCAATAATGCTAATATTATACAACAAAAAGTATCAATGAAAAATAAAAACAATCTAAAAAATATTGATAGTTACGTTAGAATTTAATTTTTTAATATTTTAACTCAAATCTTGTGATATATCTCGATTTGTTTTTTATTACCTTATCTACATACTCATTTGTTTCCTGAAGGGGAGTAATTTTTAACCTTTTTTCAGTGCCTAGAAATTCTTCTTTAAGAAGCCATTTTTTGACTAATCCCTCTCCTGCATTGTATGCACAAAGTGCTGTGTATTCATCTCCAAATTTATCTAGCAAATAGCGCAAATAATATGCCCCCATTTCGATGTTATACTTTGGGTCATAAAGTTTTGCTATACTAAAATCAATTTTCATTTTATCAGCAAGCCATTGTGCAGTTGTTGGCATAAGTTGCATCAACCCAATTGCTCCCGCTCGCGATTCGCTCAAATTGTCAAAACTACTTTCTTCATTAATGAGACTTGCAATTAATTCTGGTTCGATATGATTTACATAACTAGCCGTCTTGATTTCTTGCTTGTATTTTAAGGGATATAATACTTCAATATAAATGTATGTTGTTAAAAAAGATACAATTACGACAAACACGCTCAAAAAAACGGATAAAATCTTAATTTTATTCATATTTTATATTATGTATTATTTGTATTATTATACTATTTACACTAATAGAAATATTTCTCGACAGGTACTTCCGCATAAGTAAATATTGATTTTCATAATTATAAATATGAAAACAATTACAAAAACTCAAAAAATAAGCCTTTTATTTACACTCTTATTATTTGCTATAATTATTTTTTTAATTATCAATCCAAATAGATATATAAATTCGGCATACAACGGGATTTTGATTTGGGCAAAAGCTGTATTGCCAGCTTTATTCCCATTCTTTTTTATCACGAAACTTCTAACAGAATTGGGCGGAATAAAAACACTAGCTAATTACTTTCAACTAATTATGCAGAAAATTTTTCACGTAAATGGTATGAGCTCTTATGTTCTTTTAATGAGTATAATGAGTGGATACCCTGTAGGAGCGAAAATTACTAGCGAACTTTATGAAAAAAATATTATAAAAAATGATGAAGCGATTAGGCTTATAACTTTCACATCTACATCAGGGCCCTTGTTTATTATCGGAACTGTAGGTGCGGGAATGTTCGTCAGTGCAAAAATGGGTTTTATTATGCTTTTTTCCCATTTCTTAGGGGCAATATTTAATGGTTTATTATACAGAAATTATAAATATATACCTATCACAAAATCTACAAAAAACAAATTTAGATTTGATGCAATTGATGAAAATATTTTAGAAAAATCAATGCTAAGCGCAATAAATTCTATTCTTATCGTTGGTGGGTACATTTCAATCTCTTTTATTTTAATTGACATTTTAACTGATATAGGCATAATCAATGCTTTGAATTCTATAGTAAAGCCAATTTTGTCATTTTTTGAAATTGATAGTAATCTTTCTAACGCGATTGTAGTTGGTTTTATTGAAATGACGAGGGGATGTTATGAACTTTCGACGTGTTTTACAGATTATACTACAGCAACAACTATTTGTACTTTTATCATCAGTTTTAGTGGGCTATCAACTATGCTTCAGGCGATGACATTTTTACAGCGTTGCAATGTAAAAATATCTTTCTTTTTTAAACAAAAAATAACACACGCCATTCTTGCGTGTGCTATATCTTATTTCTTTTGTAAAATACTATAATTTATTACACAAGTCTTTTAATTTTTGCGTTTCATAACGAACGGACTTAATTTTTGTTGAACTGCTGATTATTGCATCGGCAAGTGCAAAAATTATTAATTTATTATTTATTTTTACTGCCTCTCGAAATGCCTTTAAATAAAATTCAAGTTCTTCAAGCTTAAATTCTTTAACCTTATAGTCATCTTTAATTATTTCCTGAATGTCATCAGCAACTTTTAGCAATTTATCATTAATTTCATAAATAGACGTGTCTTCTTCTACATTTTCGACTTCATCTCTTTCTTGCTCTTCTTCTTTCTTTATACTCTTTTGTATGTATTTATTTTGATTTTCAAGGTTTAAAAGAGCATTTTTAAATGGTAAGATAAAATAATGTCCAAAATTTGAGAAACAATCGCTCAAAACACCATTAAATAAAAAATACTTTCTTATAAATGACTCAAAATCAATTTTTTCATCAACAATTCGTTGCATTATACTATAACATAACGCAACAATTTCAGTGTTTTCTTTGGGCATTATAAAATCTTTCTGCTGTAATTGATGAATTGAAATGGCTTTCCCGAATTCAGTTATAAAATCAAAATCGACCAAACATCTATTAACAACTTCCATTAACGATTTATCTTCCTGAATTGTACTCAAAAGCTTCTTTACATTATCGCAATTAAGCATAATGTATTTCACATCAATAAAAGCTGTACATTCATCAATAAATGGTCTTCCAAAATTATTTTCATTCGTTTGCATAATATAACTCCAACTTTGATAGTATATCATAATCCTAAAAATAATACAAATATTTTTAATATCTTTATATTCAAAACAGTTGGCAAATTCAAAAAATTATGATAAAATATTTTTAATGTTTTAAGGAGGTTAAAATCTTGAATACACAATTTGTTCCTGATGAAACGGAAAATAAACTAATTTTGTTGTTTGTACTTGATAAAATGGAAATCCCTTTAACCGAAAATTCAATTATGGATATTACAACAAGTAGAAATTCGTGGCTCTCATATATGGATTGCAAAGATATTCTTTGGCAATTAGTAAAAGCAAAATTTGTTTATTATGAATTAAATCCAAACAATAAGGAAGACGGTCTGTATTCAATCACTGCGGAAGGTCGCGATTGTTTATCTCATTTTTTTGCTAAGATACCTCAATCCATTCGTGAAGATATTGCCACTTTTTGTAAACAAAATAGAATAAATTTCAAACGTGCGCAAGAATATGTTTCAGTATATCACAAAAATAACGACGGTTTTCATACAGTTGTTTTGAGAATCAATAGTCCAAAGGGATTTCAGCCACTACTAAAGATTCAACTTAAAGTTGACTCAAGACGTAGTGCAATTGGTGCTTGCAAGAAATGGGAAGAAAAAGCACCTATAATATACGAAAAAATCATTGAAGACTTGCTTGATTAGGAGGAAATATATGATCAAAAACGAAAAAATATCTACAACCAAACCTCAATCCTATTATAAACCACAAGGAATTTGTTTTACACAATTTGTTATAAATTTTGATGTTGATGAAAATGGTGAATTGATTTGTCGAGATTTTAGAACCTTGGGAGATGGGTGTAAGGGTGTGATAAGTATTTTAAATCACACAATTAATGGTAAATACGCTAAAGATGTTTCTAAAGAACTCTATGAAATAGGAATATGCAAAAACAATACTTCGTGTGCTATTGAACTTGCAAAAGCAATAGATGAAGCTGTTTTAGTAAATAGTGGCGTTGACATTACACAAATGCCAAGCAAGAGAAAACCCCCAATTACAAATATTTTATCGAATAGTAAAAGATAATTTTATGTTATATTGAAAGAGAAGCTAGCTAATTTACCCATAGCTAGCTTTTTCTTATGTTATAATTTCGAAGCAACTTTATTTGCAATTGTGTTGTCTACTACTTTATTGTACGCAACATCATTTTTTAATTCACCTGCAGTTCTTATGATGTTGCAAAGATTGTCATACGAGGTTTCTTTCATCACTGGGCTTTCTACCCATACATCAATTGATTTATAACTTTCAATTGCATTTTTGATTGAAATACGTGTACTCCCTGTAAATGACGGCATTAATGAATCAACTACATTGTCAATTTCTTCAGTCATTATAAAGGTATATCCTTTCATTACTGCTGTCAAAAATTTTTCTGCTTTTTGTGGATTATTTTTTAGAAATTTTGAAGTTGCCATAAATGCAGTGTATGGGACTTCTCCACTTTCTTGCCCAATTGATGCGACTTTATATCCTTTACCAGCTGAAATATAATCACTAGCAGTTGGCTCAAACATTGTGCAATAATCTCCCTGTCCATTTTCGAATGCACTGACCATCATATCAAACGCTATGTCTAAATTTAACGTCATTTTGTCTCTAATTTTTTGTTGTTTCAAAACATATTCAAGCGTCATTGCAGGCATTCCCCCACGCCGTCCCCCTAGAATTTCTTTACCTTCAAGATTAGCCCAAGAGAAATTATCTTCTTTGGTACGACCAACAAGAATTGTTCCATCCCTTTTTGTTAATTGCCCAAATATAATTGGTTGGGTTTTAGTGTTTTGCGACGCAACATAAACCGCAGTTTCAGGTCCTAAAAGCGCTATATCGGCTTGCCCAGAAATTAGTGCAGTCATAGATTTATCCGAACCCCCACCATTTGTGAGTTCAATTTTTATTCCATTTTCTTCAAAGTATCCATTATTTATTGCAATATAAAGTGGAGCATAAAATATGCTATGCGTAACTTCATTTAATCGGATAGTTTTATTATCCCCCTTCCCGCACCCACACAATGCAACAACTACTGCTAGAATAATTGATATTAATATATTAATAGACTTCATACGTCCTCCATATTTTAATGCTAAAAATGCCACACTTAATTATATTCTTAGTGACATAAATATGTGAAATTTTACTTTTTAAAAAGTTTGTATTTTTTTTAAAAATGTGTTATACTAATATTATTGCTTACGAGGAAATATGAAAATTAATCTTATACCAAACATTTTAAGTTTATTCAGGCTTTTTCTTGTTCCTGTTTTTGTATTTTGTTTCTTTTGTGTCAATAAATATTTGGCACTAGGAATTTTTGTCCTTGCATGTTTAACAGATATTTTAGATGGATTTATTGCTAGACATTATAATGCAATTACTGAACTTGGCAAAATCTTGGACCCGCTCGCCGACAAATGTATGAAAGCTGGCGCTTTAATCAGTTTGACAATTGCAAAACTAATTCCACTTTGGATTGCTGTTGTAATGATCGTCTGTGACCTTGCAATGATTATAAGCGGTTTTTGCATATACAAAAAGAAAATAACTATCCCAAGTAATTTTTTAGGAAAACTTGGAACGTGCCTTATCAGTTTAGGTGTTATTTTTAGCTTTTTTACTGAATGGCTAGGAGATGCAAATGTGATGATTATTTATATTGGAATTGCTACTGCCATTATCTCTGGGCTCAATTATGTATACATTTTCTTTACAGAAAAAATTGGTAAACACAAAATTGATGACAACGACAAATCGTAATTATTAATTAAAACAAAAATATATGCCACATTTCAACAAATTAAAATATTAAACTTAAATATATTGACATTATTGAAGTGTTGTGTTATAATACTAACGAGGTAGAAATATGATTGGAAGTTTGATTTTGGGAGTTACGCTTGCACAGAGATTGTCTTTGTGGTATGTAATTTTAGGAATAGTACTTATTGTAATTGGCATTTCTCTCTATATTTTGTCGAAGAGATTTGTGGCATATATTCGTAAGAATGATAATGTTGAACAAAATGATAAAACACTTGTTTCAATTCGCATCATTGCTATGGTAATATTTGTTGTCGGTGTTATAGTATTTATTTTACCGTAAAACAAATGTTAGCTTTGCTTGCATTTTTGCTCCCATCGTCTAGTGGTCAAGGACGCCAGCCTCTCACGTTGGCAACACGGGTTCGACCCCCGTTGGGAGTACCATAGAAGAACAATAGGATTGATACAAAAGTGTCAGTCCTTTTTTGTTTACGAAAATAGGGAGTTTTCTCCTTTCTGCGTTTCGTAAATTAGATTCGTGAGTCGCTTTTATAGGTGATTTTTGGGTCTTTTTTTTTCTTATTTTTAGGTAGGAACACGATTACTCCGAATTTCGTCAGGGTGTTGCATAGTAGGAACACGATTACTTTTTACTAGAACACAAAAGCCCTACAGGAACACAAAAGGGGCTACTAGAACTCGATAGATAAGATAACCTTTAATATTTTTGATATTTATTGAAATCCTGACTGATAAAGATATTGGTTGGGATTTTTGTTTGTAACTATTTTGTTAA
>CAZAYL010000025.1:0-16012 GCA_964489405.1 uncultured Lachnospiraceae bacterium
GGATTGCTATGGGGTTCAATCTTGGGCTTGATTTTACGGGCGGGACAATTGTCAAAGTTCAAATCGGAGCGCAACTTGATGAGAAAGGCGCTTACGACAAATATTCTAAAGATATCACATCAGTTTTGAGTTCATACGACATTAAAGTGTCGCAAATGCAGAAAGAAGACAGCGGGGAAGACGCATCCATTTCGGTGCGTTTCCAAGACGTTAGCGGATTGAGCGCAACGCAAATGACAGACCTTGTCAAAAACGAAGTTACAACCGCGTTGACGGCGAAACTCAACCCTGACGGCACCAACCAGGATTTCAAAATTGAAGAAAGCCAAAGAATCGGGGCAACGGCAAGTTCAAACCTATTGACAAGCGCATTGCTTGCGGTTATGATTTCAGCCTTGTTAATTTTGATTTATATCGCAATTCGATTCGAGTTGTTAAGCGGACTTTCAACGCTTGTTACAATTTTACACGACGTGTTGATTGTGTGCGCATTTGTCGCTATATTTAGAATCGAAGTGAACAGCGGGTTCATCGCCGCGGTCATCACCGTCATCGGTTATTCAATCAACAACACAATTATCATTTTCGACAGAGTTCGTGAAAATATGAGAAATGAAAACGTCGCAAAGTTTGGGACAAATTACGTCGTAAATACATCGGTCAAGCAAACGCTCGTGCGTTCTTGCTACACGACTTTGACGACTTTGCTCGCGGTCGCACTACTTGCTATCATAGGTGTGTCTAGCATTAAAATATTCTTGCTACCTATCATCATCGGTACTATTGCAGGTGCATACTCGTCAATTTTCCTTGCTCCAGCGCTTTGGGCAGTTATGCTAACAAATTACTCTGAACGTATGAAACTCAAAGGTAAAACGCCTAGACTTTCAATATTCAAAAATAGTAAGAAAGTTGCCGAAACTAAAGACGCACAAACTGTCGAAACAACAGTCGCAAAATAATTTTTGGCACATCGATAAATTTTGGGGACGAATAAATATAATTTTTAAATAAATTCTGTTATTTTAATGATTTTACTTTATTTTCTTAATTTATTATATTCACTCCAATATTTATTACAATACGCGTGAAGCCACATTTGATGGTTTTAAAAGGTGGCATTTTGCCACTTTTTCATTGTATGATAGTTAAGTACGACAAAGATATAACAAGTCAAGAAAATTTGCTTTTTATTTTTTGATTTGTGCATTTTAAAAACATTTTTCTAATCTATGATAAAATTATATAAAGGAGTAATTATGAATATCAAGAGAGAATTTAATTTAGCCATATTTACATTTGCCGTTTTTATAACAATAGTTGGCATTTTGTTTGTTTGTTTTAGTAAAGGAATTGCAAGCGCTGTGCCGTATATTGTAGGGTCAATCGTCGTCATTGACGGCGCGGTTACGCTTTTCGCATATTTTACGCGAAAGCAATTTGGGTTTAACAATAGTTTTGCACTCGCGCAAGGGTTGATTGATGTCGTGCTTGGCATTTTGATACTATGCTCAACGCAGATATTTTCAACCGCCTTTGGCATTTTTGTTGGGGTGTTCTTGCTTGTATGGGGGCTTTTCAAACTCAATGTTTGCATTAATGTTATCAAAAATGCACGGCTTGGTTTGGTTGACATTATTGAGAGTTCACTTTTTATCATAGCGGGTATTTTGCTTTTGATTTTTTCAAAGCACGCTCTTGAAATTGTTGTTCTTGTTCTAGGTGCGTCAATGATTGCAATTGGCTTGTTTGTCGCAATTAGAGCATTTGTTGTCAACAAAAAGATTTACGATTGCAAAAAGAAAATTTGCGAAACTTTTGTCGAAACAACTAAAGCTAATGAAGCGCCAATCGATAAAACGGACGCAACGCAAACAAATGAAGCCCCAATCGACGAAAATGGCATACAGCAAATTGATGACAACAAAAACGAATAAATATTCATCAATTTCGCAATTAATATAAAAACGCTTTGTAGTTTTGAAGTTCTCTTATCGAGTTGCTCCAAAACTGCAAAGCGTTTTTTTTTATGCACCATATCGACATATTTAATAAGCACATTATTTTTGTATGTTTATTGTATAAGAGTTTATCTCATTGCAGGGGGCACATAAGTAAATTGTCTGTGAATATTAACTTGTCAAGGTTATTTATTTAGTTTGTGTCTAAATTTTTATATTTTAATCATTTATTATTCAACATTATAATTTACACTTATGAAAATAATTCGACTTTGCGCGCTTTCATATCGTCAATGCGCGAAAGGTATGTTATGATGTCTTTAGCATTTGCTGAGCGCTCAATGCGATTTTCAGCAGGGAACACCCGTTTTGAAATCGCGTTTGCGCCACACGCGATGACACTTGCAAAATCTTCCATAGAATTAATGTTGAAATAGCACATCGCGTCTTGCTTGCAGTAACCGACATTTTCGAGATTGCCCACCATATTTTTTTGTCGATACATATAATATGGTGTGTAACCGCAACTCTGTAAACGGCGTTCAGCGAGTTCGAGATTGTTTTTTATTATTTGCGCGTCATCAAAGGTGTTGATTGACTGAGTTTTTGTCAGTGGCGAATGTGTTTTTAGCGCGAGCGTATGGATAGTAATATTGTCAGGGCTTAGCGCGATGACCTTGTCGAGTGAGTAGGCAAAGAGTGTGTCGTCGTGTGGCAGTCCAACAATCAAATCCATATTGATTTTGAATGGATAAGTGCGCGCGAGTTCATACGCATTTATGATGTCTAAACCAGTGTGCGCGCGTCCAATTGCTTGCAAAGACTTTTCGTTGAAAGTTTGCGGATTGATTGAAATGCGCGACACTCCATTTTTTTGTAAAATATCAAGCTTTCCCTTTGTGATAGTGTCAGGGCGTCCCGCTTCAACCGTAAATTCCACCGCGTTCAAATCTTTGAGTTCGCAAAGGATGTAGTCAAGTTGTTGCGCCGAAAGCGAAGTTGGCGTTCCGCCCCCAACGTAAATATTGGCAACCTTGTAGCCTTTTTTTCGCAAAAGCTCTTTTGTGAATATGATTTCTTCTTTTAGTGTTTCAACATAAGGTTCAATAAATTTTTGTGCCTTGCCAATCTCCATTGAAAGGAAAGTGCAGTAAGAGCAACGCGTTGTGCAGAATGGGATATGAACATAAAAGTCGATGATTTTTTCATCAATGTGTATCGGCACTTGGTTCTTTAGAATATCGACGAGTAGTTGTGCTTTGTCATTTTGTAAATAGTATTCTTTGATAAGGCAGTCTTTGACATAATCAAAATTTTCGCTATTTTCGTAGTATTCAAGCGCCATTTTTGTTGGGCGAACACCAGTAAGCGCACCCCACGGCATAGATTTTTGGAAATATTCACTCATAGCAACATAAATTGCGAGTTTTGCGGTGCGCTTTACGTATTTCTCGCTGTCATCATTTAATTTGTCTTCGCGACAAAAGGTCGATTGATTGAGTTTTCGCTTTTTGCCGTCAACAAACGAAAACTTTGAAATTGTGACAAAATTTGTGCAAACTTTGTTTTCTTTTTCGATATAGTGCACGAGTTCAAATTCGTGTTCCTCATTTGCATTGTCATCTGTCGCTAGTACTATTTCTTCGTTTGGCAAAAATGGGTGTATTTGCTGAAAGAAGTCATAGAAGTACTCTTCACTGTTAGTGCTTATTCTCATAGTAATTCCTTATGGCGTTTTTTAAATTTCGCCCATTTTGTTATTTGTGGTGGCACATAAAATTTATCATTTTTGTATGTCGTTTTGTGCAAATTTGATTGTATTATAAAGTTTCGAATTCTCTAATTTTGATTCTATGTTTTTGTTTTCGCTAATATCCACACCATCGACATTAAAATTGATGTCAAAAATTTTTAATTCTTGGAAAACTTTTAGACAGAAAACAAATTGAGAATATTTAGCCTTTGAAATGCGTGCCTTTACGAGATAGTAAAGGGCGTTTATGTTATTAAATGATTTCGTTTTTTCAATAATACTACTCATCGCTTTGTAATATGTTCCGCAAAGCGCACGCTCGGTCGAAACATAATTTCGAAAATGCGAGTAATTCGCATTTTCGCTCGGCGCATATACTTTTGCTTGCGTCAAATTATTAATCGTCGCGATGTATCCGTCATTTAGAATAGGGTCAATGAAAACAATGTTGTTGTAATTTTTAAAATTGTTTGTCATCCTAGGGTTCAGCACAAAGCAGTTATGCCCCTTGTCCTCAAACAAGTCGCGATACGCATATGTTGAAACTCTGCTGGTGATCACGCTATCATTTGCCCAACGGTCATAGCTTTCTTTGGTGTTAACAACAAATAGTGTGCCATAGACATCATCTAATTCCGTAAGTAAATTTGGCAATCGAAATTGCTCATATCTTTCGCAAGTAAATTCACGCTCACTTTGGCAAAGCGTCTGCGCCAAGTACTCGCCAACAATGCGGTCTGCATCAAACATATCAATATTTTTGTCCGCAATGACTTGTTTTAGAAACATTTTGTTTGTTTCGTGTCCGCGGTACACATCTAATTGTAGTTCAACAATTGCTTGTTTGGTACAAATTTCATTCATCAATTTTTTGTATTTCCCGAAATTAAAACCCACTGCCGAAGTGTTGTTTAACTGCATAGTCAAATGGTTTGGGTAAGACTTCATCAACGTCGCATTTGTTTTTGCGAATTTAATGCGGAAGCGCGGGCGCGGATTGTTACTGCCAATCGGTTCAAGCACATCAAGTTGTTTGACAAATTCCTTTGTAACATTATTTAAGTCCAAATCCATATCAAAAGTCTTTTGCGGTATAAACAAATTTGAGTCGCATTGCTTAAAAACATTTTCAATGCTTTGCTTAAATTTCTCAAAATTTTCAGCTTTAATTTTCACTCCCACAGCCATCGTGTGCCCGCCAAAAGATTCCAATATGTCCTGTATTTGTTTTAGAGAATTATGGATATTGACGCCCTCAATACTGCGCCCCGAACCCGTCAAAAGTCCATCGACGTTAGAGAATAGGAAAGTAGGACGGTAATATTCTTCACATAGTTTTGCCGACACAATGCCCAAAATTCCGCTATCCCACGTATCTGAATAAAGACAAATGCAACGATTTTCTGGGCTCATTTCGCGCTCAAGCATTGCCTTGCACTCATCATAAACAATCGCACACAAGTCTTGTCGTTTAGTGTTGAAATTTAAAATGACATCAATTAATTCATTGATTTTTTCATCATCTTCCGTCATATAGAGTTCAAATGACTTGTCCGCATCCCCAAGTCTTCCCGAAGCGTTAAGTTTTGGCGCAAGCTTATAAGAAACGTCAGACGCTTGAACGCGCGATATGTCGAGTCTTTCTAATAATTTCAAAATTCCACGTGGAGCCTTGTCCATTTGTTGCAGTCCAAGCGTAACCATCGCGCGGTTTTCGTCCAAAAGTGGTACAATGTCGGAAATTGTCGCAATCGCAACAACCGGCAAAAATTGACACGCGTAGTCAAGCCCATCAAGTGCTTGAACAACCTTGAACGCCATACCTGTTCCGCAAATTTCGCAGAAAGGATAGTCTTGATTTGGCAATTTCGCGTTTAAAGTTAAGCAATTAGGTAAAATGTCAGGAATGTCGTGGTGGTCAGTAACAATAACTTCTATCCCAAGCGATTTTGCATATTCGATTTCATCGTGGCACGAAATACCGCAGTCAACCGTTATGATAAGGTCAGGGTTTTGAGTGGACTTAATTTTATCAATAGCGTCGCGACTTAAGCCATAGCCGTCGATGTAGCGGTTTGGCATATAGTGCATAGCAGGGTTGCCTTTTTGATTGAAATATTTAACCATAATTGCGGTTGCACTCACGCCGTCAACGTCGTAGTCGCCGAATATAAGTACTCGTTCTTTGTTGTCAATCGCACGACGTATGCGTTCAACAACCTCTTGCATATCATTTAGCAAAAATGGGTCGTGAAAGTCTTGTTTCGACGGATGTAAATAGTGTTCGATTTTTTGCGCATCATCAATATTGCGCATAAAGAGAATTTCGATAATTTCAGGTAATAAATTATATTTTTTGCTTAGTTGATTGACTAAAGTATTGTCAACCTTTGAATTGTTTTTAGATTTTATTAATCTCATAATGTAACTCCGTTTATTTGAGTAAATACCTCCATAAAGTTGCAAAATAATTGCAAATTAACAAGCAAAATCGCTAAATTTCACACACATACGCGCGCTTCTTTTAGATGAATGCTAAATTTTATTTATCCCCCACAATGATATCAATTTATCATTGTACAAAAAAAACGTAATATACGCCAAAAAAGTAGATGATAAAACTCAATATGTCTTAATTTAAGTACATTATAACAAATAAATAAAATAATTGCAAGATTTTGGCAAAATAAAATGTGAAAAAGTATAATAATTTTTTAAGTTTTAAACAAACTAATCTAAAAGGAGAAAAGATTGAGTAGAAAACGCATTTGGAAAATAGTCGCAAGTGCCACAATATGTTTGTTTGTCGCACTCGCGATAGCTTATCCATTTTATGTGGCGTATAAACTCCCCGACGCCGTCATCATCAATGGCGATATGTCTAAATATAATCATAGCGGAATAATCAGCGCACAATACAAACCATCAGCAACCACACCCGCCGTGTCAGGAAGTTTTTCGCGCGGAACCATTGAAGTCAAGTACATCGGCATAAAAATCAAAGAAATTGAGGCACACAAAGTCGAAAATGATGAAATATACGCTTGTGGCAAAACCGTCGGCATCGCGCTACAGTCAAAAGGCGTCGTCATCGTCGGACAAAACCCAATCTTGACAGATAGCGGAAGCGTCGTACCCGCAACTAGTCTTGTGCTTGGCGACATCATATGTGAAATTGAGGGCGAAAGCATAGAGCAAGCGGAAAAAATAAGCAAAATCTTAAATTCCCCACAGTTTGCAAATAAAGAACTCGTCGTCAAATGCAAGCGCAATGGCGAAACATTCTATACCACTGTAAAACCGCAACTAGACAAAGAAAGCAATACCTACAAGCTTGGCTTGTGGGTTCGCGACGACGCAAGCGGTATCGGCACAATGACATATATAAAAAAGGACACACACGAGTTTGGAGCACTCGGACATCCAATCAGCGATATCGACACAGGTGCAATTATGGAAGTTTTTGACGGCAATTTATACAAATGCAATGTTCTCTCACTCACAAAAGGGTCGCGCGGAAAAGCAGGCGAAATTAAAGGAATTTTTGTCCAATCAGCAGATTCGCTTGGCACCGTTACTAAGAACACAAATTTTGGCATTTTTGGGTCAGCAAGCGATGAACTTTTGCAACAATGTAAGAAAGTCAAAATCGGCGGGCGCAGTACTGTCAAAGCGGGTAAAGCACAAATTTTATGCAGTCTTGACGGCAAAAATGTTGAAGAATTTGATATAGAAATAATCAAAACTTCATATCAAAGCAAACAAAGCAATAAGTCATTGATTTTCAAAGTTACCGACAAAGAACTCATCGCGCGCACTGGGGGTATCATACAGGGAATGAGCGGGAGTCCAATCATCCAAAATGGACGTCTAATCGGTGCAGTTACGCACGTTTTTCTCAACGACGCCACAAAAGGCTTTGGAGTATATCTTGACCTAATGCTCAACGAAAACTAAAAAGGAAAGTATAGTAATGAAAGAAAAATCAATAACAATTGACGCAAAATATAAATACGACCTTGCCCACCTAAAAATGCAACTAAAACATTCGAGCAAGTGTTTAATAGTCAGCGAATTTGAAGTAGATAATGATTATTCACTAATGTTCGCTTGCAAAGATGAACATTTGTCAATGCTTAATAATATAGTAGCGCAAAATCTTATGAATTTTTATGTTTTTAGATACAAAAAACAGTACCTAGAGCAAAGATTGAATCTTGCCG
Source organism: uncultured Lachnospiraceae bacterium (assembly GCA_964489405.1). Lineage (GTDB taxonomy): Bacteria > Bacillota > Clostridia > Christensenellales > UBA1242 > CAKVOD01. The sequence continues at coordinate 7,938 of CAZAYL010000025.1, forward strand.
ACGTAGAAAAAATATTTGTACCCGCCTACATTTGTGCACTTGCGCAATTTGACACATTCACAGATAAAGAAATAGCACTCACCGCAGATTATACCCACGACAAAATTATTGTGTTTTCTTTCTTGTATTTTCGCTTACAAAATCTCATTCAGCGCTGGAAAACAATCATAAAATTGACAAATGAAAATATATCCACATTTAAGAAAACTAACGCAATGATTGACTTGCTATGTTACCTTGTCAAAAATTTACAAAGCAACAAAAAAGAAATAAATTTGCAATTTACCGAAAGTGGAATTAAAATTTATGATAATAATTCAATTTCATTCGAAACTAATTCGCAAAGTAAAGTAGACATCGCAAATACAATTGCCGTTCTCATAAAGCTCAGTCCACAACGACTCATAGTTCAATCAATGTATCCTAATGCACATATTGATACAATTCGCAGAATTTTCGACGAAAAAATTGTGCAATGAAGATAAAATAATATTTAAAAGTACTTGACAAAAATTATTAAATCGTGTATAATACGCATAGTTCAAAGAAGAAGGCAACTTCTCACCTGTCAGGCATAGCCTCGACTGTGTTCAAAAATGAGATTTTTTGAAGCGGATATTCTTTGAACACAAAGAATACCGCTTTTGTTTTTGCTAGTATCTTTGATTGTTAAATGTAAGTGTGGCGTATCGCTTTCCACTTATCGTTTCAACGAGTGTGGATTGAAATACCGCACGTGCCATTTTGACTAAAGGGGGGAATGGAATTTTCGCCAATGTGGAGAATTCCCCGTAAAAAAAATGGAGTACACATATCAATTAAAGAAACGCAAAATAATCTTAATTTCGTAAAAGTTCGCGAATTTTGCGAAATATTAGTTTGTATAAGAACGAAATTTTAGCTCAGTAGAGCAACGGAGGAACTGAAACTGAAAGATTTACCAGTGAATGAACAAATCAGAACCGCGAGAGTATTAGTTATTGATTATGACGGTTCAAAAATGGGCGAAATTTCGACCCGAGACGCGTTAATGCACGCGAGAGAACAAGGACTCGACCTTGTACTTGTTTCGCCAAATGCGAATCCGCAAGTTTGCAAAATTATGGATTATGGCAAGTTTAAATTTGATAGCCAAAAGAAAGAAAAGGACAGCAAGAGAGCGCAGAAAATTATTGAAACTAAACAAGTCAAACTTTCAATGAAAATCAGCGACAGCGATATGGAATATCGTGCAAAGCAAGTCCTAAAATTTGCCGAACGCGGATACAAAGTCAAAGTGTTTATACAAAAGAGTCGAGGTCGTGCGCAAATTTACGACGCCAAAGGTTTGGACATTTTGCGTAAATTTGCAGATATGGTGTCCGAAGAATATCGTATAGAGAAAGAGCCAAGCTTTGGAATGTACGATGTCAATATGGTTTTGACTATACTAACTAAAAAAGAAAAGGAGCAAAGAAAGAATGCCAAAAATGAAAACAAATAAAAGCGTTGCAAAGCGCTTTAAATTGAGAAAAAGTGGTTCAATCAAGCGTTCAAAGCAAGGTGTTAGCCACATTTTAACAAAAAAGTCGGCAAAGAGAAAGATGCACTTGAGGAAGGCGACGAGCGTCAGCAAAGCTGATGAGAAGAAAGTCAGAACCCTTTTCAACGCATAATTAAGGAGAAGTTTTATGAGAATTAAAAGAGGCGTGAACGCTATAAAGAAAAGAAGAAAGATACTCAAATCTGCCAAAGGCTATTGGGGAGCTAAGAGTAAATTGTATCGCGTTGCTCGCGAACAAGTTATGAAATCAGGTCAATACGCTTATATCGGGCGTAAACTTAGGAAACGCGATATGCGTCAACTTTGGATTGCTAGAATCAACGCTGGTTGCAGAATCAACGGACTTTCATACAGTAAGTTTATGCACGGCTTGAAAGTTAATAATATCGAACTTAACCGCAAAGTGCTTGCTGATATGGCTATCAATGACCCACAAAGTTTTGCTGAACTTTGCAGTAAAGTTAGCAAATAATTCATTGTTATAAAAAAGCTTGAGAAATCAAGCTTTTTTTTGTACCATATATGGGGGTACATAATATTGCATATATATTCTTGTTATTAAAAAAACTAAAATATATTATTCTAGCGTAACAGAATTATTCATTTTGTCAAAAAATTCAAGCACAAATTTTAGGTTGTAATCTTTAAGGTCAAATCCGCGCGACAAATATTCTATCTCCAAGGGGCGACCATATTTTTGAATAACATCGTATTGCAAAAGATTGCGCTCGTGATCGTCAATGTATAAGTACAAATATTGAAGTTCAATCGAAGCCATTTCTCTTGCAAAATTAGCAAACAAATTTGGCGTGATGCCCGTAACTGTACTGACACTACCATACACATATTTATAAGCATCAGTTTCATTTACAATATTTTTCAAACCACTCACTATGGCGATTTCAAAAAAATCAGGGGCGGTCAAAGATGTTTTTCCCCCAGAATTTATTTTATCATTCCTTTGCTTAAATTTCATACGCATAAGGTCCAGCACATCAATATCAATAAATTCATAAATCTGAATAAGTAAAGTTTCATAAAATTTTGCAAGTAAGCAATAGAAAACACTTGAATAATTATCCACTAAATTGCGAAAACGTATAATTGTTGTTTCAATTTTCTCATTAGTAAAAGGGGCTTGCACAATATATGTTTCTTTCTTGTATGGGTCATAATCTTCATCATGTAATTTTTGCGTTATTAAGAAAGCACGCCAGTTGTCCATATTTTCTCCATTTTATGTATAGTATAATAAAAAATTTTCAATATGTCAAATAGTTTGATTGTATTAGGATGTAATCAAATGTTTTATCTTGACATTGCGCCTAATTTGTGCTAAACTAATCACGGAGAAAAAATATGAAAATAGTTGACAATATTTTAATTAAAGCAAGCGAAAGCGACGTTATTGACGGCGAATTATATATACCCGACGGCGTTACAGAAATTGCGAAAAACGCCTGTGCTCAAAATTTTGCACTCGAAAGACTAAAATTGCCTGCAAGTGTCCAAAGTATCGACAGTGGAGCATTTTGCGAATGCACCAATTTGCGTGACGTAGAATTTGAAGGGGATACACTTGAATACCTAGGAATGTCTGCCTTTAGCGAATGTACAAGCCTTGACCAAATTTCACTCCCCAAAATTGAGAAAATGGGAACAAATTGTTTCGAAAATTGCGACAATTTACAAATGACAACAATCTCAGGCGAAATAGTTGGCGAAAATTGTTTTATTAATTGTGAAAATCTCATTCAAGTCGATTTTTTGAATAGCCCCGCGATTAAAGAAAGTGCATTCAAAAATTGTCGTGGCTTGATGTATTTAAGCGCTCCAAATGGAATAACAAGTATCGACAATTTTGCGTTTGAAAATTGCAAAAATCTTTTTTCTATGGAAATAAATTCAAATATAGATGTTAGCGAAAATGCTTTCGTGGGGAGTGCAATTGAAGAATTAAAAATTGTCGATAAATCAGAAACCTTAAAATTAGACAATCAAATTTTTTCATTTTCTAACAATCAAAACGCAATGATTATAGAACTTGGAGATAGTAAGCAAACGAAGCAAGTAATTTATGTAAATCACCAAAACAACAAATGCTATAAATTTAATTTTGAAGAATTGAATGACAGAATTAAAGATTTTAGTGATGTTTATAAAATTGTTGGCGTCAAAACACTTGTCGAATGGGTCGATTTGTTGTCTAAAGTTCAAAATATTGTCCCCGAAAAAGTGCGTTTGCCACAAGCGGAAGCAATTTTAACACTAAAAACTGACGAAGAAAGACTTGAATTTATTGAAAATTTAGGCAAATACAATAAAATTAGCGGAAAATACAGAAATCTAAACCTTTATGATCGAGTTTCTATATTGAAACTTTGCAAATTGTTAGGTGTCTTTGAAAAAGATGACAAGCAATTTGTTTATTCAGCAAATATATTAAGCAAAGATTTCCCGAATTGGTTTGAAAAATCAAGTGGGCAAAGTCTTACGCAAGCCGACGGCTCATTTTGCTTACTCGCTGATTGGTTTAATAGATTTGAGTACCCACGCAATTTTAGTGCAAAACGTGCGAAATTTTTTGTCGACAATTATAAAGACCTTTTAGGTGCTCAAAAAAGCGAATTATTGTCAATCACTCTCAACAATTTTGAAGATTTTTCAAAATCAGTCAAAGTCGTTACCCCCGACAAAGTTGAGCAAATTTTGACTAAAGGAATGACAACTGACGTTTCCGAGAATCGCAAGGAACTTATGAAGCTTATGATTTTGCAAGGGATTATAGATAGAGATAAATTTGAAGAATTGAGCAAAATTTTGCACGAAGCCGAACAAAATTATCCAAATATTTATGACAATGTCAAAGATGTTAAATCAAAGAACTTTGACCGAAGCAAAGCAACAAAACTCATTGACAATGCCGATGCCCTATTCCAATTTGAGTGGTTAGATAAGGACAGCCCGTACACCCTTTTGATAGGGAATATTTGCGGTTGTTGCGCACGTCTTCACGGGGTCGGCGAGGATATTATGGTAAAATCTGCCACGCACCCCGATGTTCAAACAATGGCAATTAAGCGCAAAGATGGGGAATATATCGGTAAAGCTACAATATATCTCAACCGAGAAGAGGGTTATGCTGTTTTTAATAACATCGAACTCAATCGCAATTTTTCTGCGCACGCCAATTTTGCGCAACGCAATGAAGTCTTAGACGCCTTTTTGCGCGGAGTCAATGCGTTTGTCAAAACCTATAATAGCCACGCAGTCAACCCACTTAGAGTCGTAACAGTCGGCGCGAAAAACAACAAAGTTATTTCACAAATTTGCGCACGTTTGCCACAAAGCAAAGTAATCTATCCAGCAATTGAATACAAAAATTATTGTGGAGATAGCAGTGAGCAACAGTTCATCGCATATGACATTGAAGTTAGAGAAAAAAAGAATGAAAGTGCAAAAAGTGAAATAAATAAATAATTTTCATAGATTTCCAAAGAAATAATCATATAAATGCCAAAGGGAAAATTGAATTTAAGGATGTTGGCTTTATGTATGAATACAAGTATTTTGAACGTTCCGATAATTTTGAAAATATGAGCATAAAAGAAATGATTGCCAAAACTAGCAAAAAACCGCGCACAGTAGCAATCGCGCGCATTTTGAGATTAAATCACACACCACAAAAAAACAAAAGGGAGCACGAATGAAAAAGGGGAGAACTAGAAGCCACATCGAAATATATCATTATGTCGCCGAAAAGAAAAGTATGTTTATACTTATGATGCTTGGGTACGTGTTAAATTTTTGTGCTAATGTGGTGTTTACATTTATAACCGCACATTTATTGGAAGCAATTGGACAAGGTAGGTTTGATGATATAATTTTTTATGCAACGATTGAATTTATAACAGTTCTTTCAATGCGTTTATTTTGGGGTATGTCATATTATTGTGATACAAAATTGCAGGCACATTGCATTATTGGAATGCAAAAGAAATGCAATAAAAAAATGTTCGAAATTTCATCCCCAATATATTCATCATCGAGCAGTGGACTATTTTTGAATCGAATCGTTAGCAAACCTGCTAACGTTTTTGCGATGTTTGAAAACATAATGTCTAGCGCAATGTGGGGGTTGACAAGTGTGGCAGTGGTCGGGTATATAGCCTTTATGGATTGGACGCTTGGCTTGATAATCGTCGCAAGTTTTGCGTTGTCGGCACTATTAATTTATTTTCACAATAAGTTGCAAGTTAGGTTATACACAAAGCTTGACAATGTTGAAAATGATTTTAACACAACAATACTTGAAGCAATAAGGGGAGTGCGCGATGTTAAATGCTTAAATTTGCAAGAAAATGTTAATAAAGAAATGTATTTCAGAGCAGATAAATATACGTTTTGCGATACAAAAGCGCAAAGTATAATGACAGCCGTTAATGTTATTGAAAAAATTATTATTCTTGCAACCGCAATATTGCTTGTGTATGTGGGAATGTTCCGTTATGAAAACTCATTCATTACAATTTTGTCCCTTGTCTATATTGTAGCGAATTATTCAAAAGTACAAGAATTTGTGTATAATATGATAGATATTTGTGGCAAAATTAAACGCTACAAAATGGAAATGGCAAGAATTTCTCAATTAAGCGATGAAAATATATTCAAAATTGAGCATTTTGGCACGCAGGAACTCGTCAACCCACAAGGAAAAATTGAATTTAAAGATATTTACGCGAAATACAAATTGTATCCATTAAACACAATAATAAATGCCGACCTTGAACCAAATAAAAAGAAAAAGGCGAAACTCTTGCAAGAAATCGAGCAAGAAAAAGGAAAAACTGTAAAGTCAACACTAAACGGCGTGTCGTTTACGATAGAGCCGAACACCCGCGTCGCAATTGTCGGCAAAAGCGGTGAGGGCAAAACAACAATTGTCAGTCTACTGAATAGACTCATCGACCCAACAAGTGGCGAAATTTTGATTGACGATATAAACGTCCGCGACCTTTCGCGCGACGCACTCCGCAACACAGTTACAATTGTTAATCAATTTCCATATGTGTACGATATGTCAATCAAAGACAACCTAAAATTATCAAATCCAAATGCCACTGACGAAGAAATTGCCGACGTTGTAAAAAGGGCATACCTTAGCGAATTTGTCGACAAGTTGCCATTTAAACTAGACACAATCATCGGCGAAAACGGCGTAAAACTCTCAGGTGGGCAAAAACAACGCCTAGCAATCGCACGCGCTCTATTAAAGAACACAAAAATCATAGTTTTTGATGAAAGTACAAGTTCACTTGACAACTTTGCACAAAAGCACGTCCAAGAAAGCATTGACAATTTACACGACAAGACAGTCATTATTATCGCTCACCGATTGAGCACAATCATAGATTGCGATAAAATTATCTTTATCGATGATGGACAAGTCAAAGCAGTTGGCACCTTTAACGAGCTTATTAGCAAAAACAAAGATTTTAGCAATCTTTATAAAGTTGGGGGTGAAGAATGAAAAATCAAGTTCTAAAATCGGCATTAAAAGCGCACTGGTTTGGGCTTTGCGTGATATTATTGTTGCAAATAGCTAGTATTGGGGTTTTGTTAGTGGTCGCGACATATTCTTCAAGAATGATTGCTGATGTTACAAATTCTGACATTGCTTTGGCAAAAAATATATTGCTTATAATTTTTTTCGTTACCGCAATTGCATACCTTTTGGAGGGGTGTGTAAATATTTTTAGTAAATATATCACAAATAAGATGTATAACAGTGCAGTCAAAATGGTTTTTGCACATATGCAAAAACTTTCAATACAAACTACCGACAATTTACCGACGGGTGCAATACATAATCTTGTTTATAATGATACTAAAAAAATATTCGAAAATTTTATTTCTATAGTTTCAGTCGTATATTTTTATTTTCAAGCACTTGCAATTATCATTTACATAATGGTTTGTAATATTCTAATAGGCACAATTTTGTTTGTGGGGATGGTTATTTCAATCTTGATTGGGGCATTAGGAATGAAAAGAATCAAAAAAATTACTCATGTCAATAGGCGTGTAATAAGTAAGTACAAAAGTCTTGTCAACGAATGTATTGTGAGCGAGAAAGATATAAAGTCGTTAAATCTTAATGCCAATTTGTACAATGCACTAGAATGTCAATATGACCTAAAGAAGCGCATCAAAATAAAAATCGGCAATACAAGAAATATAAATTTTAGATTACATCAAACATTTATAGCAATAGTTATATTTTGCATAGAAATTGCACTTGCATTTATAATGCGTGATTATGGAATTTTGCCCGCAATCGCAATATTTATATTTACTTATTCATATGAAGTTAAAAATAAACTTGTGAAAATGTTGGATTTATTTAATATCTATCCTGAATTTAAAACATCTTGCGAAAAAATTGACGAATTTTTTGACGAGTCCGTCTACAAAGTTGAAAAATATGGAGATAGAACCCTAGACAATGTTAAAGGGAAAATCGAATTTAAGA
>CAZAYL010000026.1:0-13462 GCA_964489405.1 uncultured Lachnospiraceae bacterium
TTGCACCCGTGTGTGTCGACCCCGCTAAAACTTAGGTTTTATGCCACTTTCGCGCATATCATCAAGTCTTCTCTAAATTCAGACTATTCTCGTTTCCCACGAAAATCTTACTTTGGACCGTTGTCGTAAAAAGACAGTACATAGTATGTCTTGCTTACAGTTGGATTCTGCAAACACCCCACGTCGAGTTCCCCGGTCGCCCAATAATGACAATACACTCCACCAGCCCACTGTCCGTAGTTTCCTCCCCTATATTCATAAAAGTTAAACCCCCACTTTGTCTGCGTTGAGATCAAGTACAAATTCATACCATCCCCTGCAATAGTTATAGAAACTTGAGTCAAACTACTACTTGTCGCACATTGTGTCCATAGCAACCCGTCTGTTGTACTCGGTTGCGTGGACGCCACAGCATAAGATAATCTAGTAAAATCTACATCTTCGCTTCCAGTAACTTTATCGGACACTAATGTTATTGTAACAACAGCCGTTGTTGAAGAAATAGTTAAATCTAAGTTGCTACTAATCTGAGAGATAATATATGTTGTCACATTGCCAAAGTTTTTGGATGTATAACCTGTTGGCAAACCAGTTACAACGGGTTCATATCCTGTTTGCGTTGTAACATTAAAAGTATATGTTGTTCCTTCAAATGCAAGCATACGCCCATCCGCAATGCATTTATCACTGTTTGTAGTGAGTGCTACACTATAAATTGCACCAGACAAATACTTGCAAAGCGTGGAATTTGAACTTGACAGCGTTGTCAGTCCACTATCATTATATATATAGGCGGAAATTTCAAGAGTGTTAGAACTATGCGCTGATGAACAACTAAACCCCGCGATAATTGGGTCTAGAAACACTCTTGAATAGTTTGATAATGAAGCGTTTGTTTTGAATGTGAACACTGTGCTATTTGTCACGCTTGTTGTGTCCTTGCTTTGATACTGCAATAACGCTTCATTTGTATTGTTAATAGTTTTAAAATATGTACTATTGCCATTATAAGTTATGTCTTGACTTCCATAAAATGTAAAAGTTAATTTGAAATAAGCATTGGCACTCACATTGCTTGCATTCTTTTTCAAAAAAATTTCAAATGTGTTATTCGTATTAGTTGTAACTATATTTGTAGATGCAGAATCTCCCGCATAGACTGCGTCACTACTTAAAAATAAATTAAAACCTGTTGCACTTGATGTTGGAGGTAGACTAAAACTTATGACCCCTGTTGCAGTTTTGCTGTCTTTAAGTGCGCCATATGTAAAACCTAATAATAACCCACAGCATAGCATAAACATTGCAAAAAGCCACACAAACATTTGCGCGGTATTGCTTTTATGCACTTTTGTGTTAATATTTGTATTTTGCGCACCACTACTACGCGCACACTTGTTTGTTTTTGCACTAGTTTTCTTACTACTAGTGCAATCATTGCTTTTTAGCAATGATTGCTTGTCATTTTCTTGCGATATTTTGACTATATTTTGAGATTTTGGGGCATACTTTTGTGCTTGTTGCGATAGCGCTATGCTCGTTTTATCCACATTTTGGGTATTATTTTGTGGGTAAGCTTCATACCCCCCCCCCCATTTGGTTGAGTGCTTAATCATTTTCTTATCTCCTATTGATGTTTTGTGGTATTACTACCCTAATTTTGGCAATAATTCCCCATTTACAACTTTAGTTTATCACAATTGCGAAAAAATATCAAATGTTTTTGAAATGATTTCATTTTTTTTGATATAATTACATAAAATTTTTTAATATAGTTTTTTTTTACTTGCTTCATTGCATAATGTTCTTTTTATTTATTGGGACAAAAACATTATTATTTGTTTGACAAACCACAATATTTTTGAATAGTTATATTGACATAAATTTTTAGGTGTGGTATACTATTGCGCAACGATTATTTACTTTGTATGTATATAATTTTTATAATGTTTTTAAATTTTATAATCGTTCACTTTTGACTATTGAAAGGAGTTATTATGAATAAGGACGAAAAAGAAAATAAATTAGCAAAAGAGTTGGGTGGGGTAGAAGAAAATGAAATTGCTCTTAGTGACAATGAGAATGTTTCTATTGCAACAACTTTGAGAAAAGATGAAACCAAATCTTTGATTGAGAAAATAAGAGATAAAATTAAAAATGACAGACGTCAAAGGCGCATCAATAAGGGAAATTCTATTGTTAAAAAAGCAAACTTATCTTTGGCCGATAAAAATTTTGATGAAGCTATCTTGTATTTTCAAGACGCAAACACGATATTTTTAGCGCAAAAATATAATAAGGGTTGCGAGCAATGTGTAGACAGCATTAGTAAATGTTATTATGAGAAAGCACAAAAGTTGACTCTTGATGCAAAAAAACTTGAAAATGAGAATCAATTTATTCCTGCCATCAACCTTTATTACGAAGCGAGTAAAAATTATTCGTTGGCAAAATTTAAAAATCACGCTGATATATGCCAAAAGCACATTTACGACTGTTATGAAAAATTTGGCGACACTTTTTTTAATAAAGCACTTGATAAATACGAAAATAAAGATTATTCCAATGCTTTGGAAAATTTTTTGAGAGCCAAAAACAACTACAATGCGTCCAAGTCTTATTCAAAATACAAGCACTGCGATAATTTGATTTCTCAATGCTACACGCTGAATGCGGAAAAGGAATTTGAACTAGCTAAAAATTGTCAAGAATATAACAGCGCAATTAAACACTACGATAGAACCTTGACGTATTACCGCAAGGCGGGAGACCATGAGAAAATAAAACAATGTCAAAGAGATTTAACATTATATATATATTCTTATGGAGAAAAATTATATAATAATTCAGATTTTAAAAACGCATTGCCGTATTTAGAAAAGGCGAATGGGTACTTTCGCGTGATAAAAGACGACGAAATTAAATCAAAATGCACAATGTTGATTGCAGATTGTCTTTATGAGCAAGCAAAAGAAGAAAAAAACAAGAAAAGATATGATCAAGCTTTGAAAACTTGTGAACTTGCACTTTCTTATTACGAATTAAGTAATTATGATTATGGAATGAACATATGCAAAAAGACATTAGAAGATTTGAATAATTTAAATAAAGAATATCACGATGACAATCATTTGACAAATAATAATGAATACTCTAAAGAGTATGACAATCATAGTAAATAAGCACGACAGTATTTAATAAAAAAATATAAAAAAGCATATCTTTGTGTGTTAAATAATCAAAAGATATGCTTTTTTTGCTAAAACACAATACTGTGTTAGTTTTGTATCTGTCTATAGAATACGATTTTTTCGGTTTTATCGCTTGGCAAAATAACCCCTTCATTTTGGAGTTCCAACTCATCGACTTTGACAGATAGTTGTTTTGCGATATCCCAAAATGTTTTTCCTTTGGGGACGACATAAAGACAGAGCGCGCTGTTGTTTGTGGTTTTTTCATTCCCGACTTCAATATCACTGACAAGCGTTGTTGATGAATTTCGGATGACATTAATATTAAATTCAATTTCGGCGATAATATCGAGTTCTTGGGAGCGCTTGATGCGAACGTCGACGCCAATTGGGGTTGCTTTGCTTATTATGATATCATCAACACGCAAGTCGTCCAATGCTATTTTTATTGAGAATGGAATTTCGGCGACTATTGATGTATTGTTTTTTAGTTCGGTTTGACGGTCATAATTTTGGAAAATAATATTGCAGTATGCAATCCCTTCAATTAGTATAACGTCGCCGTCGACTAGTGTTTTTGTCAAATCTATGTTGTTTATATTATAAGAATAAACATTTTCAATTGTTTGGCTATCCTTTTCAAGGATGACGCTGGTGTCAATTTTTTCACTTTTGTTGACACTGCCGACAATATTTACGACGCCCTGTGTGGTTTTTGTTATGCAAATTTCGTTTGTCGTACTGTATGCGTCGGTCAAACTTGCAATTGTTTTTGTCCCCAAAATGGCGTATTGAACTGACATTGGGTAATCTATATGTGCAAGCATATTACCTTCAATGTCTTCGCACACGACTTGAAGTCTATCGGTTAAGATGCTTACATTTGCAAATGCAATAGCGTTATCGCTAGAATTTTCGAGTTCAAATGTTTGCTTGAAATCATATGTAGCACTTTTACTTGCAAGGGTATGATTGTCATCTAGCGTTTCAAAAATCAGATTATTGACGATTAGTCCAAAAATTGTAATTTGATTTTCATCGACTGAAACATCTTTGACTGTTACACACGCGCTACAGTCAAGTACTCTTTCGACATTTTTGCCGAGTTCCAATTCAAAACTTTCGGCAAAATTCTCTAATTTGCTGTCAAGCAAGGTCGAAATTTGGACTTCGGTCGGCAATACACAAAGCTCATCACTATTACATTCAACATATTTTGCTTCATTTTCACAAAAAATACATATTTCAAAATTTAAAACTATGTTTGCTTTGATTTCATCCGCGCTTGTTATTTTGAAATTTAAATCAGAGAGCACTGCGTTCCCAAGACACCCAAAGTCGGTAGCGGTATCCCCTATATCAATGACGTCCGCAAAGTCGCATTTATTATCGACGACACAATTTGTGCCATCTACGTCTTCGTATAAAACTTTTGTATACACCAAGCCTTCTATTTTAATGAATTTACCTTCGCTAATGCATTTTTCAAGCACCGGTGTTGAACTCACTGCTAAAATCGTTTTTGAATTTGGAGTTAGAATTGAACAATCTAATTGCTTTTGCTTATTGATGACAGTAACTCCATTTAGCGCATTGCACGCGCTTATGTTTGGTTTGTTGATCATAATTTTCCTCCGCGTTTCTATAATCTATTATATAGAATAAAAAAATATGACATTAAAAAATGAAAAACACCTTTTTTTCTCCCAAATTAAGAGAGTTTTGTGGTGGGTGTACTCCATATTTTCTTTTGTTTCTTATATTCCGAGCAAATGCTAGGCGTGCTTAGAAAAACTTGTCGCGTCGATATCAACATTTCCACAGAGTATATCGATGTAACTGTAGGTTTGCAAGTTCATTGCTTTGTTGGAATTTTTGACGCAATTATTTTGCAGACGAACAACGAATATTGATTTATATGTGCTTTCAATAATTGCTTCAAAGTTACTATACTTCTTTCGTCCTTGATTAACAAACATATTGACTTTTTGTCCTTTCAATTTTTCGATTTCTTGCTTGATTTGGTCAATTTTTAAGTCATTACTTCGAGTAATCATCACTACACCTCAAGACAATTATTGACAAACTTTGGTATATTATGCAATAATCTTTTTGATTGCGTCAAATAGTGTTGCTTTCTCGACATCTTGCTCAGTTGTAATTTTGATTTCTTTAATTACTACTCCATCTTTCAGGATATATGCTGTCCCGATTCCTTCTCCTGATTTTATTGGCGCGCAGAGATTTTGTTCAATTATAATTTTTGTTGTAATTTCACTTTGCGTTCCTTTCTTTGTGATACAACTATAACTTTCGCTAATTATAGGTGTAATTTCCTTGATTTTTGCTTTGGAAATTTTAATTGGGTCTAATTTTTGCCCTTTCTCAAAAATTGTTTTGTTTTCATAATTTGCAAATGCCCAATCGAGTAAACTTGCGCTTTCACTAAAGCGTTTTGCTCCACTTTCTGCGCCAATTATTACGGAAATTATGCGCAAGTTATTCTTTTTTGCACTTGATGCAATGCAATATCCTGCTTCTTTGGTTGAACCTGTTTTGCCTGCATCACAACCAACATAGTAGCGAATTAGTTTGTTTGTGTTGACAAGCCCTGTGATTCTACCCGACGGATGAACTAAATCTTCCATCCAAATTGTGCTGTAGTCAAAATATAAATCGTGCAAAAGTACTTGCTTTAATAAAATCGCGACATCATTTGCGCAAGAATAACCGTCGACTGCTGGAAGCCCTGTTGCATTTGCATAATGCGTCATCGTCATTCCCAACTCATTCGCACGCGCATTCATTTTATTGACAAATTCTTGCTCGCTTCCTGCGATTGCTTCAGCTAGTGCAACGCTTGCGTCATTGGCGGATGCTACGATTGTACTTTTCAAAAGTTGCTCAACAGTGTATTCACTTCCTGCATCTAAAAATACTTGACTACCACCCATTCCTGAAGCGTTTTTGGAAACACCAATTTTTTGGTCGAGTGAAAGCACCCCATTATCTATACTTTCCAATGTCAATAAAATAGTCATTAATTTAGCCATACTAGCAATAGGTAACTTTTGCTTTTCATTTTTTGATAATAATATTTCGCCACTATTTACATCCATAACAATTGCGGACTTTGCCGTCAATGTGTCTATTAGACCTTCTGCCGATATTGTACATATTATAGGTGCATTTGAAATTAACAAATGAATACTTAAAATTGCTACTGTAATTGCTGTAATAAATTTTTTCATTATTTTCCCCTTTCTTTCTAAAACTTGCTTAGAATATCCTTAATTTTGTCAATTATTGCGTCTGATTCTATTTTTTCCATAGTGAGAATATTTGTTTCGAACATTAATTTTTCTCCAAAATATACGCGCGCAACGCCAATTTTTGTTTCGGCATTGATTGGCGCCTTTAAAATATTGGGCAAATCAAAATCAACGCTAATATTCTCTTTCTCCGCTTTAGTAAGCGGATATTTATAACCTTGTGGATTATAAACACGAATTTTATTTTTTTCACCATTTTCCACATTTATGCTACAAATATAATTGTATGGCGAAAGTATTTCGACATTTTCATATTCATTAAACGCTGTATTTAATAAATTTGCGCTTTCTTCAAACATAGGACCACAATTTAATACTACACAAATCGCCGTCATATTCCCACGCTTGACGGCAGAAACAAGACATCTTCCTGCTCCTTTTGTGAACCCCGTTTTGACGCCAATGCAACCATTGAGCGAATTGAGTAGACGATTTTTGTTGACAAGATATCTTGTACCCGACTCGCCCCCTCTGATTTTAATGTTTTTAGTAGAAACAATTTCCGCAAATGTTTTATTTTGCAGTGCTTTACTTGTTATTAAAGCTAGGTCATATGCGGTTGTGTAATGCTCGTCCGCATCAAGCCCGTGTGGGTTTACAAAATGGCTGTTTTTTGCTCCACACTCAAGCGCTGTTTGGTTCATCAATTCAGCAAATTCTTCAATGGAGTTTGCACAATGAAGCGCTAGCGCAACACTCGCATCATTGCCACTGCGAAGCATCAAGCCGTACAAAAGTTCTCGCGCTGACAAAATTTCCCCACTTTTTAGATAAATTGATGTTCCCTCAATTCCTACTGCTTCATCACTGATTTTAAATGGTTCATCAAGATTTTTACAATGTTTTATCACAGTATATGCCGTTACGATTTTTGTCGTACTTGCCATTTTGAGTTTTTCATCCATATTTTTACTGAATAAAACTCTACCACTTTCCATTTCTATCACTGCCATCCCGCGCGCACTACAATTTTGCGCTGAAATTTGGGGCAAATCGATTGAAAATGAATTCAAAACAACCACTACACTCATAATAACTATGAGCGCACACGCAAACTTTGAATGTATTCTCGTCATTTACTTTCTCCGCTCTCTTTTTCATCTTTATTTTCACTTACTACCTTGCTCGCTTGCGTCTTGAGATATGTTTTTGCTAAATCTGAAACAAGGTCAGCAAGTTTTTTATAAGCAGGTTCTTCTTGAATACTAATAAGTTCAAACTGCCCTGCCTTGCCTACCAAAAAACCTACTGGCTTTATTGAAAAACCCGAACCTGAACCACCCGAAAATGGGTATGCAAACTGTCTTTTTTGCGTGCAGGGAGCAGTGTATTCTCCACCCCCCGCTACAAATCCAACCGACACTTTTGTTATTGGAATAATCACACTCCCATCATCTAACCCTACTGGGGTACCCATAACAGTGTCGACGTCTATAATACTCTTTAACTTTCCCATTGATTGTTCTAGTATTCTTGAAACAGGGTCATCTTTTATTTGTTCATCTTTCATTGCTTTCTCCTTTTTTGCTATTATTTTGCCAAAAAAACTAAAAAATATTGCATTTTTCTTGAAAATATTTTAATTTTTAATTCACAATATTAACTTTTGTTTCTTTTTTTAATTCTTTGATGTTTAATTCTTTTACACGTTTGCGTGTTTTTAACATTGATTTTGTAAAGCAAAACAATGCATCAAAGGGTGTGATTGAAAAAATCATTTCTGCACATAGCGATAACTTATTTTGACAAAACAAGGTTTCGTTGTCCACTTCATAACAAGAACCTGATTTGCGTGAAAATATTTGCGCAAAAACTAGGTCAATAATAAATAACGCCGTTCCTGAAATAATTGCTGTTGTCATTGCATTGTCTTTCTTACCTACTTCTGAACAAACATAGGTGTTACTCAAAACTAATTTGCGAATAATTGAATTGACAAATAAATTAATAAAAATTAATTTTTTGTCTTCTTTGCTGAGTTGAATTTTTATTTCTTTGTTTTTCCTATTGCGCGCTGTGATTTCGCCATCTGATATCAAAAATTTCTCCGCAAGCAAATGTATGCCCCACACATTTAAAGTAAGTGCTCCTTTATTATGCAATAAATTAATGTAAAATATTAATTTAATCCTAAGTGGCAAAAACAATAAAAAAACCAATATTGCTACAATAATTTCAATTACCATATTTTAGTATTTAAAAATAAATAAAAAATATACCACACTCAACTAAAAAAGTTGCGAAAAATAGAATTTCGTGCTATAATTTTAAAAAGGTTTATAATGAATAAATTTAATATTACAATTTTAGGGAGCGGAAGCAAAGGCAACTGTACACTAGTTGAAACCGACAATACAAAATTGCTAATTGACTGCGGATTTTCGGCGCGCGAAACTACCAAGCGTTTGGAAATCGTGGGTATCAATCCCGCTGAAATCAATGCAATTTTATTGACGCACGAACACAAAGACCACACTGCAGGTATTGCAACTTTTGCAAAAAAATTTAACGTTCCTGTATTTGGTAACGAAATTTCACTAGCTGAATACACCCGTTCAACAGATGCCCCAAACATTGAATTTAATGATTTCAAAACTGATGATTTTTATTTCCGAGAATTGACAATTTCACCATTTGAAGTTTCACACGACTCACGCCACTGTAATGGCTATGCCATTTATTGTGAGGGAGAAAAATTTAGCCTTGCAACCGATCTTGGCTATGTTGATGACCGAATTTTAGAAAATATGGCGGGCAGTCAAACTGTTGTAATTGAATCCAATCACGACCCTAACTCTTTAATGGCAAACCCACACTATCCTGCAATGCTAAAGGAACGTATTGCGGGGCGCCACGGACATCTTTCGAATGAAGATTGTGCAAATGCTGTTTTGTCCCTTGCACTGCGTGGCACGCAAAATTTTACTCTTGCACACCTAAGCCACGAAAACAATTCTCCGCAAAAGGCACGTGAAATCACATCTGCGCTTTTAATGGCTCATGGCGCAGATATTCAAAAGGAAATTAAAATTAATATTGCAAGCCAAGAAAATATAACAAAAACAACAATATAACATTCATTTTTTGTAGTTATACTATTGTTTTTTGTAATCATACTATATAAATTTAGAGAGAGTGCCAAAAATCATTTATCGATGTTTTGATTTTTTTGTTTATATTCTTCAATAATTTGGTTATATGTACCCATTAATTTTTCGGTACATTGCGCCCAATTTATGTATAGCGTTTGACCTGCATTTCTACCAATTTGCTCCAGTCTTTGCCTATCACTAATTGCTCGAATAATTGTTTTAGCATAATCTTCGACATTATCTTCGCACAAAAAGCCGTTCTCCCCATCAACTATTTCACACCCTGCACACGAATCTTTGACAAAAACTCCCGCTGTATCATATGCCGACGCTTCGACTTTAACAAGTCCAAAGTTGTCATAAAGTGATGGGAATAATAATAGATCTGCACGTGAATTAATGAGTGGGAATTTTTCGCGTTCCAAAAAGCCTGTAAAAATCACTTCGTCATTTGTAAATCCAAGTTTTTTCGCATACTTTTGTGTGCTTTCTAAATCGACGCCCTTGCCGACTACGTAAAATTTGAATTTAACACCGTTTTCTTTGACAATTTTTAGCGCATCAAGCGTAAAATTTATACGTTTTAGTTTCATTACACGCCCAACATAAAGAAATACCAATTCATCTTTTCCCAAATTAAATACTTCATTTGCCTTGCATATATTTGTCGCGATTTCTTGAGCTGTTGCTTTATTAAGTTCGGTTCCATAAGGTAAATAGATAATGTCGCCCTTATATCCAAACGAACGCGCTTGCTCCGCCACTTTGTCACTGCAAACAAATACTTTGTCAAATTTATTGTATCGCCTACCAATGTGTTTTACAACCATTTCAGCAAGCCATTTAATTTTAAGCGTCTTTTGAAAAATTGGTCTAAAGTTTGTATGAAAAGTCGCAACGCAAGGAATATTTTTCTTCTTAGCTGTTTTAAGCGCAAATTTAGCCATATTAAATGGAGAATGCACGTGCACAATGTCAAACTCGTTATCTCGGACATATTTTTTGAATTTTCTATCACAATTTGGCACGCAATAATAATCGCGCAAAATTGGAATATACAAGCTTTTGCAACGAATAATTTTATATGGATACTTTGTGTCATCCGCTTTCTTGTGCTTGGGTGCCATTGCTACAAGCGCACTTTTGTCATACAAATTCATACAATAGTTGTGCATACAATGTATGACGCCATCTACATCTGGGAGATATACATCCATTCCCATCAAAACACGTAATTTTTTGCTTTTGTTTTCTTCCATAATTTTAATTCCCTATCATTTTAAAATCAACGCAAGATAAGTTTTTCAACCTTCCCACATATGATTTTCTTGATTATACCAAAAAAGCGCAAAAAAGTAAACTTTTTGCGCTTATTTTTGTTTATTTTTTTAACTTAATTTCAGTATTATTTTTTTATTTAAAATTTCAACAGGTTTAGATATGAATCTTTGTTAGATGCTGACATAAATAGATAAAGGCGAGGCCCATCATTTCTACCAAACAATAAGTTGTAAATATTTTTAAAATGCAATTTTTGTCGCTCAATGTTCTCCTTTTTAGAAAGTGTTTCGTCATTAATAATTGTGTATAGATATTTTTGAATTTCACTTTCTGTAAAATCATTATTTACAACATAATTATATAATTTTGCAATAACATCTTTACCATCATCGGTCATATTGGTGTAATACTCAAGATTTTTTTCTGCGAGCAAAACATATTTCTTTTCGGGGTTATATGTTTCAATCCAATTCTTGACTTTTTCCACTCTTCCAAAGCTTTCGCTGTCAAAATCTACCCCTGCTTTTGCGAGCGCTTTCTGCAACGCTTCTATATTGAAGTCAACAATTGGCGCGACGCTAGAAATAATACCAAAACCAGTTCTTTCAACAAGTTTCGCATCCCCAAACAATAATGAAATCAATTCCTTTTCAAAGTCGTTGAGTTCCCCACTATTTGCTCGTGCTATCAATCTATCGAATTCAGAGTAATGGCGTATCATAGTGTCGTTAAATGCGAATTCAAACGCTTCTTCAGGTCTATATTTCGCAAATAGCCATTCAATGATAATTGGCTCATATATTTCTAGTAGTTTTGCTGGCGTGATGTTATTTCCTGAAGAACTATGCATACTGCCCAATCCTTGAATCCCAAGCCAACCGTACCCTTGGAATATTGGCGCTCGCCCACCAAAAATCTCTTTGACGATAACTTTCGCTACATCATAACTACCATTCGGAGTTGCGTGGTCAATACCACCAGGCTCAAAATCGACACCTTCATAAACCCAACGCATAGGCCAATCAACTTTCCACGACAATTTTACCAAATGATAATCGCGAATATTAACGCGATGTTCACAATCGCAATTCTTGCAATAATAAACGAGCTCGTTGGTATTCTCATCATAACTTACAACTTTGGTAAAATCTTTTTTGCACTTCTCACAATAAACAGAAATCGGATAATAGTGTTCTCTATCATCATCACTTGCATCCTGCGTCTTGAACGACATCAAAATGTCATAAATTTCTTTGCGTTTTTCGAGTGCTAAAATAATTTGGTCAGTATATTTGCCAGATGTGTAATACTCAGTTTGGCGTCTAACATCCAGTTTGATACCAAACTCCTCAATCGATTTTTCAAATTCGTGTTCAAAATGCATTCCGTACGAAACATCTGTTTTAAATGGGTCGCCAATAAATGTATATGGGGTGCCGATGTTCTTTTCAAATCCATCAACAACACTTGCGATGTTTGACGGGACTTTTCTCAATCTATCAAAATCGTCCCAACTGAGCATCAATTTTGCTTTTTTCCCTCTCAAGGCGAGTGCCCTAGCCACAAACAAACTTGTCGCAACATCGCGGAAATTCCCGATATGCACCGAACCAGACGGACTAATTCCACACGCGCAAACATATTCATCCTTGTTAGGCTTCTCCGCTATAAGTCTATCCGCTATTTCAAAAGCCCAATGAGCCATAATATCCTCCTAAAAAAAATGGTGACCCATCCGAGGCTCGAACTCGGGACAACTTGATTAAAAGTCAAGTGCTCTACCTACTGAGCTAATGAGTCATCACAACAAGGCGAATTATACCACAAAAATGCGAAAAATGCAACCCCTTTGCAACAAAATTTTAGAAGTATTGCATTTTTGCAAAGTTTTATACTTATAGCAAAGTCTCACCCCTACGGAGTGAGACATAGAGTCAATTGAATAGAGCGGTTAAACGACTGTTGCAATTCACTCACCCCTGTGGGGTGAGACCATTGTTCAAATACTATATGTTGTATAGTAAACATCGTTTCTCACTAGATGTAGGGGTGGACTTTAAAATTTTTGTTTATTTTTTTTGTTTAATTGGGGTTCGCGCAAAATAATTACAACTAATTCAATAAATTTTTTACCCATATTGCTTTTCTTTCGCAAATTTGTTTTAATATTTATATTGTTGTGTGTGTAAAAGTTGACAATATTATTTAGCATTAATGTTCAACTTTTATATTGCTATTTAATTTATATGTTTTTTAACCCTCAACTAAACATATTTAAACATTAACATTTTTTTTAAAAAAAGTCAACTGCTTGTTTCATTTTTAAAATTTTTTTTTAAATTTTGTTCGCAAAACTCTATTATCAAATCCAAGAGTTTTACTTTATATTCTAAATCACCCATAAATAAAGAAAATTTAAGATATATAATATATAATAGAATAGAAAAAGTTGCTAAACGAAAATAAAATAAAGTAACTAAACTAATTCATACGCTAGTAATTATGGCTAATAGATAGTGTAATTTTTGTGCATAATGCACAAAAATAGTGAAAAGTATTGACATTT
>CAZAYL010000027.1:0-12866 GCA_964489405.1 uncultured Lachnospiraceae bacterium
GTAATACATTAGGTACGTCTGCTTATATGGACACGCCCATACCTTGACAACGTCGGTGCCAGACGGCACAGGTGCAGGTGTGGGTTGGTGCGGGTATGTTGTTGTGAGATGACAAACAAACCTGCAGTCAAGGCGAGCCTTGCCCGGAAGGGCAACCCGCTTCATTATGGCGTACCCATACTCATTGACCGCGGTAGCCACCTGTAGCGGTGCGCTTTTGCACCCGCGTCAGTAATAAAAAAGGTACATAGCATTTTAACTATGTACCCTAATCAATATAGTGCTGTTTTATTTGAAAACTAATAAAAATGTTATTGGTTCTACAACTTTTTTCTGTTTATTTTCTTAGTTTTGCGGAAACTGTGTAGCCACGTATGTCGATGTTGCGAGTTAGGTCAGCGTTTACGAGTGGCGCAAGTTGGCTTAATGTTTCCTTTTCTATTGTGGTCTTTTCGTCGTCGATGATTGACTGCATATATTCATCGTCGCTTGATAGGTCAATAGTGATTCTATCTGCAACGTCAAAGCCTGCGTCTTTACGCGCGACTTGGAGTGAACGCAAAAGCTCACGCAAAATGCCTTCCCTTTCAAGTTCGGCGGAAAGTGATGTGTCAATTGCAACCCCTATTGTTTCGGTATCCGCTTTGATATTGTCGTTAAACACACTTACTATATCAAACATATTCTTTTCAAATTCGACGTCAAAGTTGCTGAGTTTAACTATTTCGTTTGCGTCGAGTTTTGCTAATATGTCGTGTGTTTGCTCATTAGATAAGTTTGCGATATATTCTTTAGCTTCGTTGACTCTATTTTTGAGTTTTGCACCTGCAATTTTGAAGTTTAGACGCAAAACGCGTGTGCAAAGGGAGTCAAAGTTCGGCACATACTCAATTAATTTGACGTTGAGTTCGTTTTTGATAATTTGCTCAAAATCTTTGCATATGTTTTGCAAATTGCTTTCAATATAGAGTGTTTTGATTGGTTGTTTTACTTTGATTTGTGCTTGGTTGCGCAAACTCAATGCGATTGTGATGATTTCGCGCACTTTATCGCATTCAAGGAGCACTTTTTCGTCAACTGCTAAATCTACTGGGAAATCACTCAAGAAAACGCTTTCTTCCGCTTGCCCATATTTTCTAACAAGATTTTGCCATGTATATTCGGTCATAAAAGGAATGATTGGTGCCATAACTTGTGTAATTGTTTTGATTGCGATATAAAGACTGTTGTAGGCGTCTGCTTTATCTTGTTCAAAGCCGTCTTTCCAGAACCTACGGCGACAAATTCTAATATAGAAATTAGAAACATCGTCCATACATTTTTCAAATTCTTTTACTACTGATACGGTATCGTTGGCGTCATAGTGTTCCGACGCATAGTTTGCGAACACATTTACGCGTGAAATGAGCCATTTGTCCATTATGTTTGTGCTTAAGGTCTTGCCACTGCATTGCGGTTTGTCAATCTCGGCGTATGTATTAAAGAACACGACTGCGTTATAATACTGCAAAGTTTTTCGTCGCGCTTCTTCGCAAAGCGACATTGAAAAACGCACATCGTTCGTTGTTGGCGCGCTGGCGAAAAGGTAGCGCACTGCGTCCGCACCTAATTTTTCCGCGACTTCCTCGAACTGAATAGAATTCCCTGACGATTTTGAGAACTTGCTTCCGTCTTCGGCAACGACTGCGCCATAACTCAAAACTTTTTCGTACGGCGCGCGCCCTGTGAGCGTAACACTCATAAATAACAAGGAATAGAACCACAAGCGGATTTGCTCGCGCATTTCCATAACGACTTCGGCTGGAAATTGCTTTTCCCATTCTTTGCGATTTGTGAAATAACCAAGCGTTGTAAACGGCACGATACCCGCATCAAGCCAAACGTCCCCAACTTGCGTAACGCGTTTGACTTTCTCGCCACAACAAGGACAATTGATTTCGACTTCATCGACGTATGGGCGGTGCAATTCCTTGAGTCCACTTAAGTCGCGCCCGCTAAGTTTCTCTAGGTCTGCTTTACTCTCTGCGACGGTCAAGTGCCCACACTTAGGGCAAGGATAAAATGGGAGTGGCAAGCCATAATAACGACTGCGCGAGATGTTCCAGTCGCCCATATTGTTGAGCCAATCTTCCATACGTTTACGCGTGTACTCAGGTTGCCAATCGACTGTTTTGACTGCCTCCAAGAGTTGTGGGCGAATTTCGTCGGTTTTGATGTACCATTCGCGCACAAGACGGAAGAACACTTGCGTTTTGCAACGCCAACAAATTGGGTATTTGTGTGTGTGCATTTCGGTTTTGAAAAACTTCCCTTGTTTTTTCAGTTCTTCAAAAATCTTTGGTGCGACGTCGCTGGCGTTTATCCCAGCGAAAACGCCATAATCTTCCAAAAGTTCGCCGTTGTCGTTGATAGGACAAATTGCGGGCAAACCATATTTTTTGCCAAGCTCAAAGTCCTCGGCGCCACATCCTGGCGCAATGTGGACGACACCCGAACCTTCGTCCGCGACGACTTCATCCCACGCGATAACTTTGTGTTCGACACCTTGTTGGCACTTTAATTCTGGGAAAAATGTTTCGTAATGTAGCCCCAAAAGTTTGTCCCCTTTGAATTTGTCGATGACTTTGCGGTCTTTCGGCATATGCGGTAGGGCGTTCTTTGCGAGAACTAACGGGCGCACGCCCCCTTCGTACTCGACTTTGACGTACTCTAGGTCTGGGTTTACTGCGAGCGCGACATTGCTAGTCAATGTCCACGGCGTTGTTGTCCAAACCAAGATGTCAAAATCTTCTTCAACAACTTTTGCTTTGGCAAAGATTGTTTCGTGCTCGACTTCTTTATAAGAACCTGTCATTTCGTGTTCGGAAAGTGAAGTTCCACAACGCGGGCACCACGGCATTGGGCGGTCAGATTGCGTTATCCAGCCACGATCGTGGCAAACTTTCAAAAAGTGCCAAATGCCTTCGATATTTTCATCTGTTTTGGTGTAATATGAATTGTCCCAATCCATCCACTGCCCAAGGCGTTTGCTTTGTTCGGTGATGACTTTTGAGAACTTATCGACACGTGCGACACACGCGCTTGTAAATTTGTCCATACCAAGTTTTTCGATGTCGCGCTTATTTTTGAAACCAAGTTCTTTCTCAACTTCGACTTCGACCCAAAGCCCTTGCCCGTCGAATCCATTGCGGTAGTGGCAAGAATATCCGCGCATACTCTTATATTTTATATACGCGTCCTTGAGTGTTCTCCCCCAACAGTGGTGCAAACGCATACTATTGTTTGCGGTAATAGGACCGTCCAAACAGCGGTAAGCTATACGTCCAGCGTTCTTTTTTTGTAATTTCTTGAAGCAATCATTGTCTTGCCAGAATTTGAGCATCTCAAGTTCGTGCTCTACAAATTTATTTTCGTCCATAATTTCCTCTATTTATCAAGCAAAACTGCTTTTATTCTACGAACATTTGCAGAACTGCTTTCTTCTTTCTTAATTTTGAATTTCACAAGTTCCCTTGTGTTATTTACGTGTGGCCCACTGCAAATTTCTTTGCTGTATTTACCGATTGTATAGACGGACACTTTGTCTCCGTATTTATTATCAAACAAACCGATTGCGCCACTATGTTTTGCCTCATCGGGTGTCATTTCTTCGCGAATGACATCGACGCCTTCATCGATGATTGAATTGACATAATCTTCAATTTCTTTCAATTCCTCGGGCGTTAGTTTGCGCGGGAAATTAAAGTCAAAGCGCAATCTTTCAGGTGTTATGTTACTGCCCATTTGATGAACGTCGTTGCCCAAGAATTTTTTAAGTCCAGCGTGCAACAAGTGTGTTGCGGTGTGGAGTTTGATTGTTTCGGGGTCGTGGTCGGCGAGTCCTGACTTAAAGACTGCTTGATTTGCGCCACGCGACTCTTCTTTGTGGCGCTCCAGCAATTTTTCAAACGCTTTATCGTCGACTGCAATGTTATGCTCCTCGGCAAGTTCTTGCGTGATTTCGAGCGGGAAACCAAATGTGTCGTACAACTTAAAGACAAGTTCCGTCTTTAAGTAGCCATTTTCAATATTGTTTTCATCCACAATATATTCATTGAAAACTTTTAGCCCTTGCGAAAGCATTTTGCTAAATTTATCCTGCTCCGCTTTGAACTTTGCTAAAATTTCGTCCTTTGTAAAATTCCAATCAGGAGCAAGTCCAGTGCTTTCCATATTGTCAATTGTCTTGCTTGCGATTGTTTCAAACATATCGTCGTTTGCCTCGATTGTGCGCAAGTGGCGCAACGCTCTACGCATAAGACGGCGCAAGATGTACCCTGCTTTGACGTTCGATGGCTCGACTTTGGCATTTAAGATGATAATGCTCGTTCGAATGTGTTCGCAAACGATACGCAAACTGCGCTCGTTAGGGTTATGACAATTTCCGCGGAGATAATTCATAATATCAACAAAAATTTCTGTGTCATAGACCGTATCAAGCCCGTTGAGAGTTAGGAGCATTCTTTCGAGTCCTGAACCTGTGTCGACGGAATTAAATTTCAACTTACTATATGTTTTGTCAAGATTTTTGTAGTATTGCATAAACACGCCCGCGTTCCAAATCTCAAGATACCTTTTCTTTGTGTCGAAAAACCCTGATTTTTCATAACTTTCGCCGTGTTCGTCGCCTGTGTCATAGAACACTTCGGTACAAGGACCGCAAGGACCTTCGCCGTCGCCCATACTCCAAAAATTGTCCTCGAATGGCAATTTGATGATGTGCGATGGGGCGATGCCGACTTTCTCCCAAATGCCAATGCTTTCTTCGTCGGCTGGGAGCCCAAGTTCTTCATCTCCGCTGAATACTGTGGCGTAAAGTTTGTCTTTGGGAATCTTGAAACCCTCGGTCAACAACTTGAATGCATAACTAATTGCACCCTCTTTGAAGTAGTCACCGATTGACCAACTGCCAAGCATATTGAAACTTGTCAAATGGTGGCGGTCGCCGACTGACTCAATGTCGTTTGTGCGGATGCAGGTTTGCACGTTGCACATACGCTTGCTGACTGGTTGCTCTTCTCCCGTAAAGCACTTTTTGATTGGTGCCATACCTGCGTTGATGAATAGTAGCGTCGGGTCATTTTCTGGTACGATGCTTGAGTTCTTTATGCGTGTATGCCCATTTTCAGTAAAAAAGTTGATGAATGTATCTAAAATTTGTTTTGCAGTATATTCCATTTTTGTTTTCTCTCCTAATTTCAATTGCAATTTATTTTGCGGTGCAAGGGTTTTGCATTTTCATTGGCGCGAACCGTAGTATTATTTGCGCGCGTTCGCTTGTAAAGATTTTTGGTTGTAAAAGTTTTGATTTGCGACAAAATTCGCAACACTAAAAACGCGCCTTTGCTTGCACGGGAATAAATACAATGCACCCGCATTTTGACGCACGGGTGTAACTTAACATTATTGTACACCAAAACACCCCTTTTTGTCAAATGCTCTAGCACATATTGTGAAAAGTTGTGTTGCGTACACAAAAAAAGAATACCTTTCAAAAAAGTATTCTCAAAACATCGGTGCCAGACGGCACAGGTGCAGGTGTGGGTTGGTGCGAGTATGTTGTTGTGAGATGGCAAACAAACTTGCAGTCAAGGTGAGCCTTGCCCGGAAGGGGTCGCGGTTGGTTATGGGCGAATATGCATATTGACCGCGCTAGCCACTTGTAGCGACGGGGCTGTCTTCGTTGCTGACGCGGTCAATGTGTGTGGGTACCACATAATGAAGAGAGTCCCCTTCCGGGAGATTGCGACGCTTCGCTCGCAATGACAATGGGGGTGGGTACCTTACCATATTTATAAGGCTTTTTTTGATTTTGGGCTGGCGCTAGGCGGGCTGTGGGGCGCGATACCGCGCAAAAAGGATTTCTTTTATTATAATGCTGACGCCGTTCAAACCTAAGGGCGCGATACCGCACGCGGGGCACGCGGTTCGCGAGATTCCTACGCTTCATCAAACCCTACAATGCGGGTTTGATTTTCGCTCTGAATGACCCTAAGTGAGTGCTTGCACTACTTTTATAATAAGGAATTATTTGATAATAGTGCTGCTAATATTTGCTTTGACAAAACTGAATGACATAGAGTAAGTGCTTGTACTTGTTGTTTTATTTTTTGTCATTTTGTCATTATGTTTTGTGTACTAATTTATTGTACCACATTCTCTCGCTCTGAATGACCCTAAGAGAGTACTTGTACCACTTTGATAATGGGGAATATTTGGGACGTAAAAATCTTTGTCTTTGGGTTGAACATCATATTTTTCCTCCTTATGATTTGATAAATTATAACATTATTTGCGACAATTGTCAAATGATATGACATAGTATGTGATAAAATATAACAAAATATACAATGCTGACAAGAATATTGTGCATACTTTGGAGATTTTTTATTTTACAATTTATATAGGAGGTACAAATGGACAAGTATGACATTATACAGCGTATCGGTTATGCTAGGAGTAAGGCGAATTTGTCGGCGCGCGGGCTGTCACAAAGAATTGGAATGAACGACGGGTACATAAATCGTTTGGAGACACAAAAGAATTTTTTACCGAGTTTGGAAGTTTTGTTACGCATTATTGAAGTATGCGAAATGACTGAGGAGGAATTCTTTTATCACAATATTGCTGATTACAAGCAAGATATGGAATTAATTAGAGATTTTAAAAATATTTCACAGGCACAAAAAGACGCTATCTTGGTGTTAATCAAGAGATAGCGTCTTTTTTGCTGTTGTTTCTACTATATAAATTGCATACATTTATTTGACAAGTTGGGGGGATTATCCTTTTGATATTGTTTAAATTTCTTTGCGTTATTTGCTTAGTCTAAATTTCTTTGCGCGGGCATACCTTATAGACAAGGAGATTTTTATGTCTAAGTCTAATAAAATAAGGTTGGCGATATGGTGCATGGTGGCGCTTGCGGTGGTTGCGCTGACGTGCACGTTCGCGCTAACATCGTGCAATGCTAACGCGATTGTTTTGCGCGCGAGTAAGGAAGCAAATAACTACACGATTAATGCAATTTACAATGACGACACAAAGAGTTTGTTTGCAACGCAGAGTGTTGACTACAAAAACACAAGCGGAGACATATTGGACAGTGTCAGTTTTCATTTGTACCCGAATGCTTTTCGCGATGGGGCGCAATACAAGCCTGTGGGTGTATTGACAAGTGAAAAGGCGTACCCTAATGGAGAAAATTTTGGCGGTATAACTATCAAAAATGTCAAAGTCAACAACAAAGAAGCAGAGTTTCATATTGGTGGCAACGACAATGATATTTTGATTGTGCCGATTGCGACGCAGTTATTTCCGAACTCGCGCGCAACAATTTCGTTTGAGTTTGATGTGAATTTGCCGAACATTCGCCATAGGTTGGGTTACACTAATAAAGCAGTTAATCTTGGCAACTTTTATCCTATTGCGTGCGTTTACGAGAATGGGACGTTTGACTTGAGTCCTTATAGTTACAACGGCGACCCTTTTTACACAGATATTGCAAATTACAAGGTTGCGCTGACATGCGCAAATGATTTTGTTGTTGCAAGCACAGGTGAATTGAATTCGCGGACGGCACAAAATGACAAGACTGAACACGTGTTCACTGCGCTTGCGGTGCGCGATTTTGCAATGGTTTTGTCACGCGAGTTCAAGGTCTTGACGGGTAGTGCGGGCAAGACGACGGTTAGTTATTACTCCTACAATGATGAAAATGCGGAAAAATCGCTTGAGACGTCCATAAAATCGGTCAATACCTTTAACAAGATATTTGGCGAGTACCCATACAAGACGCTTGCGGTGGTTGAGACGGGATTTGTGCACGGCGGAATGGAGTATCCTAACCTTGTGTACATTTCCGACGACTTGTCGAGTTATGAAGAGTACACCAATGTGATTGTTCACGAAATCGCACATCAGTGGTGGTATGGGGTGGTTGGCGACAATCAAAATGTTGACGGGTGGATTGATGAGGGACTGGCGGAGTATTCGTGCATACTTTTTTACGAGAATAACCCTGAATATGGGCAGTCACGCGACAAAATCATTTCAAACGACATCAAGTCGTACGTGCTTTTTGTCGAGGTTTACGGCGATTTGTTTGAGAACTTTGACACGTCGATGACACGTGCGCTGACAGATTATAAGACTGAACCTGAATACACGTATATGGCGTATGTTAAGTCGGTTTTGCTGGTTGATAACATTCGCAATGTGGTTGGCGACAATAAGTTTATGGTAGCACTCAAAAATTTTTATCGCGACAACGCTATGCAGTTTGCCACAAAGGATACTTTTATTTTCGCGTTTGAGAACGCGAGCAAGATGCCTTTGCGCGCGCTCATTGAGTCTTGGCTTGACGGCAAAATCGTTATCACTTCCGACCTGGTGGCATAAACTATGGATGTGGGACTGTACCTATAAGCAAAAACCGTCACGGATGGCGCGCGGTTATGCTTTTCTATGTGTGTTTATTTTTAGGGAGCTGGCATTATTTACTGAAAAATTTATTGATGATTTCCGCGAGTTTTGACTTGTACTGCACGCTATTACTATTGTCGTTCGTACCCCCGACAAAGCACATTGGCGGATAGACGACGCACCACCAATTGTTGCCTACACCTGTGCCGAGATTTAGTATAAGCGCGTCATAGAACCCACTTTCAAGCACAAATTTGTCGTATTGGCGCGTTGGAAATTTCTCTTTACATACGCACGCTGAAGCGGAATAGTTATATCCTGCGTGCTTTAAAACGGCATTTGCGACGCTTTCGATGAGCGGTAGATTATTTTCAATAATTTTGACCGCTTTATCTTTTGTTGTTGCGTCGACAAGCAGTGGTGTTAGGGCGTTGACGACGGCATTTTTGACGTCGTATTTGATAAGTTGGTCGCATTCGCTGTTGCTATTTGCGCGGATATGTATTCTCAAATAGTCGGCTTTTTCAAGCCCTGCGCTATGTGGTTGAAATCCAAACACTGCCACGATGATTGCTAAAATCGCGACTGCTGTTGCTATGATAAAATTAACTGCGTTCATATCTTTTCACCTTCACGCTTATTATTGACACATACTATAACATTTATTCTCGGTGGGAAAGCCCACTGCTACAGATATCATTCCTACGCTTAAGCAACTTTTGTGGACGGCAAACTTTTTTGTACTATAATAACATTTATTCTCGGTGGGAGAGCCCACTGCTACAAGTTTATACTACTATTATCAAATAAATCCTTATTAGCAAGGCGAATATAAACACTTACTTTGGGTCGTTCAAAGCAAAAATCAAACCCGCAATATGGGGCTTGATTTTAAAAATAGTTAAGTACTTTATACGTTTTTTTTAAATGACAAATTGTGTTTTGAGTGGAGTAATTGCGAATAAACTATCCACGACGGCGAAGGTCGGAATTTGGCAATTCAATTTTTAGAGAATTGCCACTCATTACAATGCGCGAAGCGAGTCTATCGCCATAGCGTTCCATAAACTCATCTGTGTGTAAGTTGGTCGAAATAATGGTCAACTTGTTTTTCATAATGCGCACATCAATAATGTTTTGCATATACTCAAGCGAAATATTTTGATAAATCGGTTCAGTGCCAAGGTCATCTAAAATTAAGACATCGCAATCGATAAAAATTTGTTGCATCAAATTTTTTGTATCAAACGCCCCCAAATGCCACTCCAAAAGATTTTGCGACAATTCAAATGCGGGCATATAGCAAACTGCAACGTTACGATTCAAAAGTTCGTTGGCTACACATTCAAGGAAGAACGACTTCCCTGCGCCCACTTCCCCACGAATAATGATGATAGGAACACTATAATTTCCTTCACTCTCAACGATTTTTTGCCCAAGTTTGAGCATTTTTTCGCCAATTTCTGGTTTGTCGTAAACATTTGAGTCAAAGTCGCTGAAAGTATGCGTCATCGTTTTACCCATATTGCTATTGCTAAAAAGCGCGCGCGTAAGGCGTGTTTGGAAGCAAGCACAACGCACATTATCGACAAAACCCGTGTCATTGCACAATTTACAATTATAATTTGGGCGAATATCTTGCAATGTCAATCCTAATTTTTTTAAAATTTCGACACGCTTAACTTTGGCAGATTTGATTTGTTCATCAACATCCGCCGTCAATTTACCTTCAAATTCGAGTTTTGCTTTCTCAATTATCAAAGCACGAATCTCTTTGTCGATGTTTTCAAACTCCTTATTTTGTAGTGCCTTAAAGTATCTAACATCTGCAGTGTGTTCTGCATCTTGTCTATTCGTCAAAATCTCGTTCAAAATTTTGTTTTCCATTTCAATTTTGTTCATTTTTTCTCTCCACTCAAATGAAATTATCTATATTGCTAAACACTCCGTCAAGTTCTTCTTTGGTGTACTCGCGGTGTCGAATCGCAACGCTTGATTTAGTTTTTGTAGTTTGTGCGGGCGTTTTGGTTGCAAGCTTGTTTGCTTGCTCTTTTGCCTTGTCGACGGAATTGACGCCGTTTTCTTTCCACTCAGACAAAACCTTATTTAGATATTGCATTGGCTGTGCTTTATCTTTTGCAAGACTTGCGCCAAAAATTATAATATCGTGCGAAAGCCCCCAACTATATGTCCACGTATGATAAAAATCTCTATCCCATGATGTAACATTCCTCATCAACCCGCACTCTATCAAAACGTCTTTGATTATGCTGTCAGTCTTGATTGAATTTTCAATTTGTTGATTAAGACTATCAAGCGAAACAATGCCGTGCGCGTAAAATTTATTTATTGCGTTGTTGACACCTTCCAATGTGCGAATGGAATTTTTGAAGCAGTTATTTGCAATCGCAAGTAATGTTTGCTCGTCGTATCCTTTTGCTAGCCATGGTTGAACATAGTTTGTAATAACAGGGTCAAGATTGTCATAATACGCACCAATTTCTTTGGTAATCGCCTTTGCCAATTTCATTATATTTTCGCGTTCGCTTTCAAAACTATCGATTTCTCTAATGGAATACAATTTCAATTCAAAGTAATTAATCAATTTAGCATCTAGTTTATAGATTGTTGGACTAATTTTGATATTTTTGGCGACAAATAAAATGACATTGTGTTCAAAGCCGAGTTCCTCCGTCCACTTCTTGTAATATTGTCTATCTTCAAAAGTTGCTTTCCGCTTACTTTTGAGTGCTTTGATGACTTCACTAACTTTGTCGAGCGACTGTTCAAACTCTTCAATCTTCTTGCTAACATCTTCTTCAGTATGTGCACCCTCTTGCGCCCAATTCTTGGCGACGGTTGTTATGTACTTATACCCTACACTCCCCCCCTTTTGACTAACACAAAACTTTGCAATTAACAAAAACGCGGATGTTTCGATATGATATTCTTCCATTGTTTCATAATACGCGCTGTATTCACTGGGTAAAATCATTGAACCTGATTTTATGTCCTGAATCATTAAGTTGAAATCCTCATACTTTGACTTACTCCACTTGTGGCTTTGTGAAATGGCGTTCTTAAGTGGATACAACACGACTTGGCACGGATCGCCATATAAATGCAAAAGCCCTTCATTTTCCCAATACTTTAGGGCGTTCATAACATCAATCTCTGCCATATTCAAAATTCTACAAATCTTTTCTAAATCATTGTCGGGACTTTCGCCATTACTTGACAAATATAAACAATAGACGTACACTTTGACAAAATCGCTTTGCGCGTATGGCAAGTAATCATTGATAAAAATATTATCAATTTCGGTCTTTGAATTCTCAATGAAATCACTCGATTGTTTTATGAATGCCATATGTTAGTCCTCTCTTATATCCTTTTGAATATTTTGTTATTCATTATACCATATAAAAATGTTTTTCACAACCATTTTGCAAATTCATTGAATGAATATTGGGGAAAAAATAATAATATAATAAATTATGATGAAAATTGATTTTCGTAGAGCGTTTGATGAAATGGTGTTCAATCTCAAAGACCATTTTGCACGCTTTAAAAAGATGTACATTGTGTTTTTACTCATTATGCTAATTGGACTTGCAACGGGAATGATGACCGCGTTCAAGTATACGGGCGAAATCACAATTCAGCATCTCAATGACGATGTGCTTGTAGGGTTTCTCGAAAAAAAAGTAGGTGCGTTTAGCCTACTTTTCAAGCGAATATTTGCTTTTTGTATACTGTTTTTTATAATTATTGCGATAAACTTCAAAAAATTCACGTGTTTTCTTAATTTTTTTCTTATTTTATATGAAAGTTATCTACTTGGGCTAAATTGCGCCATATTCATTATGCTATTCAACATTAGCGGAATTATTAATGTTTTCATCGTCTACTTGCCGTGTCATCTCATTTCGCTTGTTGCACTAATGGGCTTGTGCACAATATTTTGTAGTTCTTGCTTTTCGCTTTGTCGTTATCGCGAGAGTGTCTTTGGCCAATACTTTTGGCAACAAAACGGACGCTCGATAACTGTATTCCTGCTTATTGGCGTTATAGCGTTCTTGCTTGAAATGCTACTATTGCCGTCTTTTTGCTCCGCTTTCTTTATTGTAAAATGATGAGAACATTGTATTATGAGTGCTTAGCTTTCAGTGGCTAGCGCGTGAGCAATAACGGGCTACTGCTGGGGGCTAGCGCGTAGCGGGCTTAGGGGCGCGATACCGCACGCGGGGCACGCGGTTCGCGAGATTCCTACGCTTCATCAAACCCTACATTGCGGGTTTGATTTTCGCTCTGAATGACCCTAAGTGAGTACTTGTACTTGCTTTTAAAGATATTGTTTTATTCTATTGTCATTTTGTCATTATGTTTTGTGTACTAATTTA
>CAZAYL010000028.1:0-12349 GCA_964489405.1 uncultured Lachnospiraceae bacterium
TTCTCCATTATAAGCAAACCACGCTCCGCTCTTTTGAATTATATTTTTCTCAACAGCTGTATCAAGCAAGCTACCTTCTTTCGAAATCCCTGTACCATACATAATATCAAATTCAGCTACTTTAAATGGCGGGGACATTTTATTTTTTACAACTTTTGCTTTCGTTTTATTCCCCACTATAGTATCCCCTACTTTAATAACATCCGCTTTTCTTATGTCAATACGTATTGATGCGTAAAATTTTAAAGCTTTACCGCCAGTAGTTACCTCTGGTGATCCAAAAATGACACCTACTTTTTCACGTAATTGATTTATAAAAATAACACACGTATTTGACTTGTTAATGATTCCAGTTAATTTTCTTAATGCTTGCGACATTAATCGTGCTTGCAATCCAATAAAACTATCTCCCATTTCGCCCTCAATCTCAGCCTTAGGGGTAAGAGCTGCCACTGAGTCTATAACGATTATGCTGAAAGCGCCACTACGAACAAGCGACTCTGTAATATCTAGTGCTTGTTCGCCAGTATCAGGTTGAGACAAGTATAAGTTTTTGACATCTACACCAATTTTACCTGCATAAATTGGGTCAAGCGCGTGTTCTGCATCAATAAACGCAGCAACTCCACCTAGTTTTTGCGCTTCTGCTATCACGTGTAGCGCGACAGTGGTTTTACCAGAAGACTCGGGACCATAAATTTCGATAATTCTACCTTTTGGCAAACCTCCAATTCCGAGAGCGTTATCAAGTGTCATACATCCTGTTGGAATAACATCAACCTTTTGATAATATTTTTCGCCTAATTTCATAATTGACCCTTTGCCGTATTGTTTCTCAAGGTCAGCAATAACTTGCTCAAGGATTTCATCTTTTTGTGCCATAATTTTCTCCATTTTCCATTAGTTTATTATATTATATAGCAAAATTTGAAATATTCAAAGCGTTTTGACGAAGTTTTTTAATTAATTCAAACATTGCTACATTTGTACCATACCTTATTACAAACTCTCTATCCCCTTCAATTTTATGTTTATATACGTGCACAGCTTCTTTATCGCCAACAGCTGTAAAAAATAACCCAGATAATTTTGGATTGGTGTGATTAGCATATCCCGTTGTTGCTATTGCAACATCGCACGTATTCTTACCCAACAAACCGATAACCATTTCATATGCAGTTTCGGCACTTACTGCGGTAAATTTAGTCAAAGTTGATTGTTCCACTCCTAGGACATTATGCTTAATTTTATCAGAATATACAACATAGGCGTCTTCAATGATTGCGCTCGAACCAGCATTTTCTCGAATTATGGTATTTGCAACTTGCCCTCCAGTAAAACTCTCTGCAGTGCTAATTTTAACTTTCCTTAAAGTTAAAATTTCGAATGTTGCTCTTGAAAGTGAAACATCTTTTGAAGCATAGAAAGTATCTTTCAAATCTTTAACAAATGTTGACACAATTCCATCTTTTACACTAGTTGTAATATTGGTCAAAAAGCGGAAAACTATTAAACTATCACCATATTCTGTTTGGGTATAATAATCAAAAACATTGTTATTATTTTTAAATTCCTTTAAATAATTACACAAATTTTCTTCACTGATACCAAAGCATTTTATCGAATAATTATCGTAATCTAATTTTAAAACATTCTTTACTATCTCTCTAAATTTATCCATAGAATTTAATGCAGACTTGTTGATGACTATCATATTATTTGAAGCACTCGAAAAAATCCCATTACCAAAATCATCCATTTTATTCAATGGCACCAGTAATGAGCTTGCCTTAGCCTCATCGTCTTCAATAAAAATCTTTAGACCAGTTCCAAAAGATTTATAATCGACGCCTAATAGATCTTCAATAACAGCAAAATGTGCGATGTCAAGTCCTAATTTAAATAATTGTTTTTGTAAAACCTTATAATTATCAATCAATATTTTGGAATTATTTTCACTCATCACCGCAAAAATAGATGTTTTCATCATTCACCTTTCAAAATATCTCTATTTTTATAGAAATATTCAACCGTAGAATATATAAGCATAAACATCGCCATAACTGAAATAGTATAAACAATGTATGAAACGATATCTACAGCAATACCATCAATCCACCCCGCTTGCAAATTCGCACCTAACAACATCATCCCACAAAGCGCAATATCTAATAGCAAAGTTTTTATTTTCCCTGATTTGTCCGCAGCAATTACCACTCCTTTCGTCGAAGCAACCTGCCTTAAACTATTTACTAAATAATCTCGTGCAAAAATCATCGCGCATACAATAACATACACATATATAGGTAAAATGGAATCAACTATAATAATCAAAATACCAGCCATCACAAGCAATTTATCAGCTATTGGGTCTAAAAATTTGCCCGTATCAGTAACTTGATTATATTTTCTAGCAATATATCCGTCTAAAAAATCTGTTATCGAAGCAATGATAAATAAGAAAAGTGCAATAAGTTTCCCATAAGGAATTGCCGAAATTAAATATAATGCCATTATAATTGGAACCATAATTATTCTTGAGATTGTAATTTTATTTGGTGTATTCATAATATTTCTCCTTTTATATTTCCCACTAAATCATAATTTGAGTAACCCGTGATTTCAACCTGATAAAATTGTCCTTGTTTTATCCCATCAAATACTTCACAAATTATCAATGTATCAACACCTGGTGAATTATATTCATTTCGCAAAATCGCTTTGTTGTCAGCAATCTCGTCGCAAACTGCTGTAAAAATTTGACCTATCATTTTTTTATTGTTCATCTCTACAATTTCTTGTTGAATTTGATAAATTTCCTTCTGTCGTTGTTTTTTTATTTTGCTCAAAACTTGGTTATGCATACTAAATGCGGGTGTACCATCTTCGCGCGAGTAAGTAAAAACTCCAACATTGTCTAGCTTGTATTTAATTATAAAATTTTTCAACTCTTTAAAATCGTTCTCTGTTTCTCCAGGGAATCCGACAATAAATGACGATCTAATTGCTATTTTATTTTTTTGTGCCTTTATTTTTTCAATTAAGGCACAAATTGTATTAAATGTGCTTTTTCTATTCATTTTTTTAAGCACATTGTCTGAAATATGTTGTAGTGGAATATCAAAATACTTGCATACTTTGTCATTCGTTGCCACAAGATCTATTAACTCGTCTGAAATAAGTTCTGGATAACAATAATGCAATCGAATCCATTTTACCCCTTTTATTTCATTAATCTTTTTAACAAGTTCTACAATTTTATATTCGCCATATAAATCAATACCATAGCGTGTAACATCTTGAGCAACAATTATTAGTTCTTTAACTCCATCACATACAAGTTTTGTACATTCATTGACTATATCTTCAATTGTACGACTTCTAAAACGGCCACGAATTTTAGGAATAGTGCAGTATGTGCAAAAATTGTCGCAACCATCAGCTATTTTTACATATGCATAGTGTTGAGGTGTCGACAAAATTCTTCCCGAAGTTGTCAATTCACAAATATTAAAGTTTTTTTCATCATAAAGATCAAAAATAATTTCAGGAATTTTATCGTACTCATCTATTCCAATAAGTCTGTCTATATTAGGAATTTCTTGTATTAAATCTTTTCCATTACGAGCAACTAAGCATCCGCAAACCAAAATTTTTTCACATAAACCATTCTTTTTGTATTGTTCAGCATTTAATATTGCATCAATTGATTCTTGCTGAGCATCCAAAATAAATGCACATGTATTCAAAATTATAATATTTGCGTCATTCAAATTTGATGTGATATTAAATCCAGCATTTTTTATAGAAAATAATATTTTCTCAGAATCTACAGTATTTTTATCACAACCAAGACTTACTAAGGCAATGGTTTTATCTTTGGCATTCATCTATTCAATCTCCATATATAAAATTAATTGTTACCATATTGGCGTATAAATTCTTCCATAGTTATATAAATTTGACGAGGCTTTGACCCCTCTGCTTTCGAAATATATCCGTGCGCTTCGAATGAATCTACAAGCCGAGCTGCCCTTTGGTAGCCAATTCCAAAACGTCTTTGCAAAGAAGAAGTGGAACATACTTGTGTTTCAATTGCACATCTCAACGCTTGAACAAAATATTCATCATTAGTGGCATCCATAGGCCCCACACCTCCGCTTTCATTTGATTTCTTAACCATAATAGAGTTTGCAATTTCAGGGTCAAAATCGCATTCATTGTGTTCCTTTATGAATTTTACAACATTAGACACTTCTTGTTGTGAAACAAACGGGCCAAGCAAACGTATAGGTTCTTCTCCACGAGGACTATATAACATATCTCCTCTACCAAGAAGTTTTTCAGCCCCACCTTGGTCAATTATCGTTTTACTATCACTATAGTTAGTAAGTGAAAATGCAATACGTGAAGGTAAATTTGCCTTGATTGTACCTGTAATTACATCAACAGATGGTCGTTGTGTTGCGAGAATCAAATGTATTCCACATGAACGCGCCTTTTGCGCAAGTTTTAAGATTTTTTCTTCAACATCTTTTCTTGCATTCATCATCAAGTCATTAAGTTCGTCTACCATAATGACAATCTTATACATCTTTTCTTTTGTTCCATTTAAAACGTCTGGCATTTCGTTATACTCATCAATACTTCTAACAAAATTTTTCCCGAATATGCGATTTCTTTTTTCCATTTCCTCACACGCCCAATTAAGCGCGTTGACAGCTTGTGCTGAATCAGTTATAATTTTAGGTATTAATAGGTGAGGCATATTTTCATAAATTGCAAATTCAACAAACTTAGGGTCAATAAGTATAATGCGAACATCTGCGGGAGAAGCTTTGTATAGTAACGACAAAATAATTGCATTCATACAGACTGATTTGCCACTTCCTGTTGACCCTGCAACAAGTGTATGAACAAGTTTGCCCACGTCTCCAATAACGGATTTGTTAGTAATATCTTTTCCAAGCGCAAAAACCAATGGAGATTTCTCTTCTTTAAATTCTCTACTATCTATTAAATCACGCAAACCAATTGTGTCCACTTTATCATTTGGAACTTCAATCCCAAAAGCATTTTTACCCGGTATAGGTGCTTCAATTCTTATAGCTTTACGACTTTCAAGTACCATTGAAATGTCATTTGCATATTGCAAAACTTTATTTACAGTAACACCTTTGGGCATCTCAAACTCATATCTTGTTATTGCAGGTCCACGAGTAACCCCAATACATTTTGCAGAAATTTTAAATTCTTCAAGTTTTTCTTCAATGATATGTGCTTTCTCTTCAAATGTGTTATCAGCAAAATTTGGAATGGTGCTTTTCGTTGTTAATAATTCAAGTGGTGGACAAGTATACTTAATATTAATTTTTGGTTTTTGTTTTTCAATATGGTTGTTTAAATCCATTGATGACGTTATACCAGCACTTGATTTAGGAAAATCAACAGATTTTTCATTTTGAAGTAATTTATTTAAATCAATAATTCCATTCCCATTATTGCTTTTATCAAGTTCTAATTCTGAATTAGCGTTGATATTATCACTTTCATCCATTGTATCCATTATGCCAAAATTTAAAGTGCTTTCTTTGGACTCGGTGTACACACTTGGTGTAAATTCATTAGGATTTTTTTCTTGTAAAATTGTTTGCGGTTTGGCGATAATTGCGCTTTCGTTTGTATCAATATGGAAAATTTTTTGTGGTTTTAATGGCATAACAACGCCACTATCTTTTGAGTTATCTAAATCAACGACATTAATGGTTCCAGAATAAATCGAAGTATCAATTTTAGATGGTTGTAGATTTTCTTGCTTTTTAATATTAATTGACTTTAAATTATTTGGAGTTATTAGATCATTCAGACAGTCATTTTGTTCTTTTTCAATTTGAGCATTTAATGTAAGTGGCATTGAAATAAATGTCGGCATTGATTTATTTTTCTCCATTGTAATGTTGGGAACTCTCATAGTTTGAGATTTGTTCCCACCTTTAATTTTTTCTACTCTTTCAAATTTCAATAATTTATCATTTTTTGCAATATGTTTGTTGTGATATTGTTTATCAATCGCTATACATAGAAAAACGATAATAGTAATAACAAAAAGGCAAACAACAGCTTCAAGTGGCAATATTAATCTGATTGGATACAAAACAATTGAGAAAACAACTCCAGCAGGTGTTAAAGTCGCAAAAGGATATAGTAAACACTTTTCAAATGACATTAAATATGATGAATTTGTCATCAAAAGGTGCGTAATGAACAACAAAGATAGCGAAATTACCACTAGGCAAGTAACAAAACTTTTTGAAAGTTTATTTTTTACACCTAATAATTTTGACACACACAAAGAAATTAAAGAAAATAATATGATATATGAAGTAGCTCCAAATAACCCAAGTACTATGTGGTTGACTAATTCAAGAATTGAAAACAGCATACAAATCAATAGTAGAAGTGAGAAAAATAAAATTATAATTGTCAAAGTATTCTCTTTAAGTAGGATTTTTCGATTCATATTATCTCCTTTCATAAGTCTATTTGATTATATCACATTTTAACTCATAAAACAAGAATATAAACCAATATTCAAAACGAAAAATGAGTTTTTTAAAGTTTTTTTGTATTATAAAGTTTTTTTAAGCTAATATATTTAAACAATTTGAAACAGTAGTAATTTTAAAATCATTTTTATTGCAATATTCTATTATTTCTGGCAATGCTTGAACTGTATGTTCAGTCGGATGCATTAAAATCAAATCTCCATTTTTTAAATTATTTGTTGCACGTTTTACTATTAATTTTGTATTGTGGTCACGCCAATCTATTGTGTCTTTTGACCACATAATTGTTTTATATTTTAAAGCATCAGCAACTCTAAGGGTTGTATTATTAAAATCTCCTGACGGTGGAGCAAATAGATTCATATTAATTCCTGTATGAGCTAAAACAATTTCGTGGCATTTTTTTATTTCATTATAATTTTGTTCTTGCGTCAAATTAGAATGCATTTTGTGAGTGTACCCATGATTGCCAATTTCGTGCCCGTTTGCAACTATTCTATGTAATAATTCAGTTTCTTTGTTTGCCCATAGTCCTCCCACAAAAAAAGTAGTTTTTATATCATCTTTTTTTAAAATTTCCAAAACAGGCTCAATATATTCACTTCCCCAATAAACATTAATCATCAATGAAACATTATTTTGATTTCCGTCACCACAATAATATGGTTCTATAGTTCGTGAATTAAAAACACTTTTTATCTCTCCATTATATGTTACACAAAAAAGTGCTAACAACATACCAAAAATACATAAATTT
Organism: uncultured Lachnospiraceae bacterium; assembly: GCA_964489405.1. Classification (GTDB taxonomy): domain Bacteria; phylum Bacillota; class Clostridia; order Christensenellales; family UBA1242; genus CAKVOD01. The sequence goes on from CAZAYL010000028.1 coordinate 7,324, forward strand.
GAAAGCCATCTATATTTCATAATAACTATTTCTCCAATATTTATGTATATGCAAAAAAGTAAGCATTTTGCCTACTTTTTATTTTATATTTTTTGAATTAATTTTAAATCTATTCTTCCACGATTATCTACTTTAAGCACTTCTACCTTAACATTGTCACCAATTTTTAAGATATCTTCAACCTTTTCAACACGTTTATCGGAAAGTTTAGAAATATGAATTAACCCGTCCTTTGTCGGTGTTAAAGAAACAAAAGCACCAAAATCACTTATTTTAACAACTGTTCCATCTAAAGTCATTCCTGCTTCAATTTCTAAAACGATATTTTGAATCATATTCTTTGCTTTTTCTATCATATCCGCATCACAACTAGCGATTGTAACGAAACCACTATCTTCAATGTCTATTTTGACATTTGTTGCGTCAATAATTTTGTTAATATTTTTACCACCAGTCCCAATAACTTCACGAATTTTATCGGGGTCAATATTGAATGAAACAATTTTTGGCGCATAATTTGAGAGAGTTTTACGTGGTGCGGGAATAACTTCCAACATTTTCCCCATTATAAATAAGCGTCCAATTCTTGCTTTTTCAAGTGCATTTTTTAAAATATTTTCATCAATACCTTTGATTTTAATATCCATTTGTATTGCTGTAATGCCCCTTTCTGTGCCCGCTACTTTAAAGTCCATATCCCCATAAAAATCTTCTTCTCCTTGGATATCTGTCAAGATAAATGTTTCATCCCCCTCTTTAATGAGTCCCATTGCAATCCCTGCAACTGGGGATGAAATTTGAACACCAGCATCCATAAGTGCTAGTGTTGAACCACATACACTAGCTTGCGAAGTTGAGCCATTGGAACTAAGCACTTCTGAAACAGTGCGAATTGCATATGGAAACTCTTCCTCTGTTGGCAACACAGGTTCAAGCGCACGTTCAGCAAGAGCGCCATGCCCAATCTCTCTACGCCCAGTTCCGCGAAGCATTTTTGCTTCGCCTGTACTATAAGGAGGCATATTGTAGTGATGCATATACCTTTTCTCTTCCTCAACATCTTCAAGTCCTTCAATGTGTTGCATTTCACTAAGCATTCCCAATGTGCAAGTCGTCAAAACTTGAGTTTGTCCACGCGTAAAGACTCCAGAACCATGCACACGTGGTAATATCCCAGTTTCGCACCAAATAGGCCTAATCTCATCAAGTTTTCTACCATCCAAACGTACCCCTTTTGAAACAATGTTTTCACGTACTTTTTGTTTAGTCATAGTAAAGATTACTTGTTCGATCAATGTATTTAAGTTATCTTCATTTGGGTACAAGTTTTCAAAATGATTTAAAATATATTCCTTCATTTGTTTGTTTCGATTTTGTCTCTCTTCTCTTACAAATGTGTCTAATACATTATCAAGTAAAGGTGTAACAAATTGTTTAATTTCGTTTTTAATTTTGAGCAAATTTTCATCTTCAGCTAATATTGTCTTCTTCTCTTTTGAAAATTCTTTTATGATTTTCGACTGAAATTCAACCTGCTTTTTAATTTCATTGTGGGCAAACATTATTGCATTCAACATTGTTTCTTCATCTACAAATTTAGCGCCAGCTTCGACCATCAAAACCGCATCATATGTTCCTGCAACTGTCAAGTTAAGGCGACTATTCTCACGTTCAGATTGCGTTGGATTTATTATAAATTTACCATCAACTAAACCAACATTTACTGCGCCTGTAGGCCCTTCAAATGGTGCTGACGATATGCTTAAAGCAATACTCGAACCAAGCATAGCTAGCGGTTCTGGCAAAACATCAGGGTCAATTGATAATGGTGTAGCGACAATTGAAATGTCATTATGAAAGCCCTTTGGGAATAGTGGTCTTAATGGTCTATCAATCAATCTTGAAACTAAAATTGCTTTGTCAGTTGGTTTCCCCTCACGTCTTTTGTATCCTCCTGGAATTTTACCAACTGCATATAACTTTTCTTCATAATCAACTGATAGTGGCAAAAAATCTACTCCCTCTCGAGGCTTTTCAGCGACTGTTGCATTTACCATAACAATGGTATCACCGCATTTCACTAGACATGAGCCGTCCGCTTGCATCGCATATTTTCCAATGCTCACTTCGACTTTTTTGCCACCAATGATAATTTCAAATACTTTTTCTTCCATATTTACTCCTGTATAATACACAATATATAGTGTATTATAATTTTAAAATACACCATATATTGTAATAAAATGTGTTGATTTAGTTTTTTTGATAAAATGAATGTGTATTAAAACAAAAAGCCCAAAACCATAGCTTTCGCGTAAGTTTCAGGCTTTGAGCATTATCTAAGTCCTAATTCTTGTGAAAGAGTTCTGAATTTCTCAATATCAGTCTTTTTCAAATATGCCAAAAGACCCTTTCTTTGTCCGACAAGTTTTAACAACCCGCGACGTGTGTGATTATCTTTTGGGTGAACTTTCAAATGTTCATTCAAATGATTAATTCTTTCAGTAAGCAAAGCGATTTGGACTTCAGTCGAACCAGTGTCTTTTTCATCTCTGCCAAATTTCTGAATGATTTCTTTCTTTTCCATTTTCTCCTCCATTAAAATACGCCCAAAGCAAAGAATAGCGTCGGAGACTCGACTAACTTTGCCAAAGGTAGTAATATGATATCATAAATAGAATTAAATGTCAAGCATTTATTCACAAGTAATTGTCAGGTAAGTCGTTATAAAACAAGATAACTGCTTGACTTCGCGTAATTCTCTTTAAAAGTTCTTTTGCATTTTCTAGGGTGTCAGTTTGGTACATATTTGTAGAATCAAAGCCTTTGTTTTGAAGTCCTTGCTTCAAATATTCTGCATTTGATAAATTTACAAGTATAACTTTATCCGCAACAACAGCAATTTGTTCTCCAAAATCTATATTTGCTTGTCTTTCTTTTGCCCCCAATTCGACAAGCCCTGGTGTAACCACAATCTTTTCTCCATCAAACATCTTTAAAACATCTAAAGCGCGCTTGGCGCCATCAATGCTTCCGTTATATGAATCATCTAAAATTGTAGAACCATTTTGCAAATTAATTAGTTGTAGACGATGTTCTATTGGTTGCAATTTCAAAATTCCATTACGAATTTGTTCAATTGTCAACCCCAACTTATTCGCAATAGCTGATGCACATAGTATATTTTCAACATTGTGTTCACCTAATAACATTGTTGAACATTCAATGCTCTCATTCCCAATATGTAGTACAAAATGTGTCCCATTTTTATTTGTTTTAATTGCATCAGCATATACATCAAAAAGTTTGTCAAATCCACATATTATTCTAGAACAATTCCCTGCTTTTTTGTAAAGACTTTGACAAATTTCATTTTGTCCATTGAAAACCATCGTGCCATTTTGTGATAAATTTTCGACTAATTCATATTTTGTCTGTATGATTTTTTCTAATGTTCCAAAAGATTGCAAATGCTGTTCTCCCACACTTGTTAAAATGCCATATTGTGGACGCACTAATTCACAAAGTTCCTTAATATCTCCTTCATATCTTGCCCCCATTTCAGCAATTAAAACTTGATGTGAAAAATCTAAATACTGTATTATAGCTTTTGTTATCCCCATAGGTGTATTGTAACTCATAGGGCTAGTACACACCGAATATTTTTCAGACAAAATCGTATTTAAAATAAATTTTGTACTAGTTTTTCCATAACTACCTGTAATCCCAATTTTTATTAATTCAGGATATTTTTTTAACTTACGCTTAGCCTGCATTATGTATCTATTATAATTCCATTTTTCAAATGGCACTAGACACCAATTGATAACCAAAACTATAAGTGGAAGCAAAATTGGTATTAGTGCAACTATTGCATACCTAACTGGAGCGCAATATTGCGTAAAGAACCATATAAAACAAAAAGTAATACTACCACAAACTACAAAAAAAGTGTATTTAAGTCTACTCATTCGATTTGTAATTTTTAACGGTGTCTTTTTAGGCGCGCTATAAACATTAATGATGAACACAATAACCAAGTACAAGTAGAATAGTAGCCCAAAATAAGCCCAAAATGCATCAATATTCGTCGAATCTAAAATAACATTTGTTACCATCATTAATGCAAAAGACAATATCGATAGCATTGATACTCGTGATATATACTTACCTTTAGTATCTTTTATCCAATTAAAGTAGGGTTTCGTTTTATAATTTGACAATTGCAAAATTTGGAAAAACTTATACCCCACATACCACATCAAGATTGCATTTACAACAGAAATTGCAATTGCAATATACATATGTATATTTGAAGCATCAATAAAATTCATTTCAAAAATTCCTTTATTATTTTAATCACATTTAAAGAATCATCAATGTAGGAAAAGTGCCCTGCATCTTTTACCACAAATAGTTTACTACATTTTATATATTTATGCAACTTTTTAGCCATATATAGTGGCGTATCTTTATCTTTTTCTCCCCAAATAATTAATGTATTTTGCATTATATTTTTCGCAAAATTACTCAAGTCTTGCTTAATGATATTTAAAAAAACTTTTTTTTCGTTTTCCTCTAAACTTTTGTAATCAACTGAACCAAATTTTTGTAAGCATTTTTTATTTTTTAAATTAATCGCAACTAATTTTTTGTTTATTTTATATCTTAAAATATTAAATTTCTTTTTGAGATTAAAGCGTGGTTTAATTCCAGCTGAATCAATTAAAATTATTTTAGTAATATTTATTTGGTTATTATTCCCCAATATCATTGCCACACGCCCACCAAAAGAATGGCCTAGTAAAATAACTTCCTTTAATTTTAAATATCTTATGAGTTGAACAATAACATCTGCATATGTAAATATTGTAAAATCATAATTAGGTTTATCGCTCATTCCAAAACCACAAAAATCAACTGATAAAACATTATACCCTTCAAATGCTGAACTTATCGGTAAAAAACTTTGAAAATTACCCCCCCACCCATGTAACAGCACTATAGTTGCAACATTTTCAGTTAT
>CAZAYL010000029.1:0-11248 GCA_964489405.1 uncultured Lachnospiraceae bacterium
TTATCTCGGCATATAGAGATTTTGAAGAAAGATTTGCTATTGTGTCAGATAAATTATCATCTATTGATATGATAAGAAAGGCAATAAGTGGAATTGTTGGCAAATTTACAAAAGCAAAGATACTTGAACTATGCCCATCGCTTAGTGTTTCTACCGTTGAAAGTGCACTAAGAAAATTGATTGAAAGTGGAGAAATCACAAGACACGGCGTTGGTAAATCTATTTTCTATACAAAAAATGATTAGGGTCAATAATTTTCTTATTAAACAATTTAATGAAGAATTAAATAAAAAAAATCTAATGTAATACAAAAATAATTATATTACTATTGACAAATAATGTTGATTTACAAAAAAATAAAACCCTTAAATATGGCTAAAATGCCGATAAATAAAGGGTTTTATGATGTCTGGGGCTGACGAGCGGGCTTGAACCGCCGAAACCTCTTGCTTACCAAGCAAGTGCTCTACCAACTGAGCTACGTCAGCATATTTATGCTAGTATGATAGCATAAATATTTTTTTTTGTCAATTAAATGATATTATTTGCAGTAATTCTTATAGTTTTTTCAATTTGCCAAAGTATTTTCCTATGGAATTACTTACATTTACTTTGCGAATTAATGTTCCTAAATTTTTATTTCTCAATACAAATTCTATTGTGAAACTTGATTTGATATTTATACTTTAATATGTTTTTAATTATCGTTTTTTATTTTTCTTGCTTTTCTTTGAACTCTCATCATCGCCGTAAAGACTATCATATTGCATTTTCTCAATGTCAACCATATCTTTCTTTTTTCCTTTCTTACTTAACCCAGCAAAATATGGTATAATTAAACACAATACAAGCACGCCAAACAAAATGTAGATTGGAAGATATTCAAATGGGTTTTTAGGGTTAGCAACTATGGTCATAGGTTCGCCATCTGTAGATTCGACAACGTAATAAGTTGAGAAAGTATAGCCATCGCACACAAACTGAATTTCTTCCCCCTCGACCATATTTTCTATCTTAAAAGTTCCATCTTCCGTGGTCTCTCCAACGCGCTTGCCAGCAACCTTGATTTCAACTTTCTTAGTTTTTGCGTCTTTAGGGAAAGTAACTGTTCCCTCAAGAGTAATCAATTTCTTGGCAAAAAGTCTAAACACCACGTAGTCTTCTTCTTCATCCCATTTATATGCCAAATATGGGTCGATAATAAACGAAACTCCATTATCCTTGTCAGATATTAAATATTCCCCCGCTTCATTAGTTATCCTATACAATGACGAATTAAAGTAAACTGCCGAATAAAAGTATGCATCAAAGCACAACAATTCATTGTATTTGCTCGGATTGACCGATGTCGATTCGACAAAAACTGTCAATCCTGAGCTGACATTGTCGACTGAAACAATGTTGTCTTTGACAAATGTTCGTGGCTTATAGAATTCCAAACGCACTTGAACTGATTTATATTCCGCTTGCAATGAAATCATTGTTGAGCCGTCAAAAACTTTGGCATTTACTCTATATAAGCGATGATTAAATGTAATTTTCTGCCCATAATAAATTTCACTAATCAAAATTTCTCCGTTCAAATCTGTCGAACCAACTGTTATTCCGTCCACTTGAACACTAACATTCGAAATTTTTTCACCTCTAACATTGGCAATTTTGATTGTTGTTGACTGATATTCATATAGCGTGATAGTTCGCACGCTCGTGTAGTCCTTCTCTTCAATCGTAAACACCATTGGTGCAAAGTTTTCAACATTTACGCGAATTTTCGACCCTACTTCTGCGCCATCTGCAATTTCATAAATATCCCCGTTTTTATTGCTACTTACGGAAAATTTGTTCGTTTCGTTTGTTACATTTTCCAACTGCACGTCAGATAGCACCGCACCATTCTTATCTACAAACTTTAGTTGTATCCCAGTACTCGCATGCTCAACTGCCCCTTGAATAGAATATTCTGTTTCTTGAATATTACGAAATATCCAATCTGAGATGTTGTATCCCGCAAGTTTGAAACTAAAGCGGTCACCAAGTTGCACTTGCAATGTAATTTTGCCGTCCGCATCGCTCGAGCCAACCAGCTTATTTGTTTGGGCATTAGTAACTTCGACCCCTTGCAAAGGTACTTTCACACTGCTTTCATCCTTATAAATATGCAATGTTACATCATAGATAGTTTTTTCAGATATAGCTTGATCATAGGAACTAATATTGTTGACAGTAATTACAGTGTTGTAAGTTTTGCTATTTTTAAGAAAACTAATTTTTGAATTGCGCACCAAGCCATCGACAAAGAAATACCCATTCTTGTCCGTCTTTACGCCACTATCCACTGACGCTTCATACCCCCCAGCACTCGACGGCTTTGCAACCATAACGCTAGCACCCTCAACGGCGACGTTGTCAACTTTGAATGTCCCTGACACTGAGAATTTTTCGATGTCGTCGGCAAATTCGAACTGAACTTTAGCATTCCCGTTGCTATCGTACCCGTTATTTTTAATCTTAATGCAGGTGTTCGTTCCGTCATAGTATGTAATCAATTTATTGCTATCTGAAGTTGACGAAATAGCACCAAATTCTCCACCTTCCGCAACCGCTGAACTTTCGGTCCCGGACACCCCATTAGCGCGCAAAACATAGACTTGAAATTTGACATCTCCAAGCATACTAGGGAATAAATTTCCAAGTTCTTTGGTGTGGTTTGACTCCACAACGCGATATATAATCAATCCGCTTGATTGAATGCTGTAATCAGTCGCTGTTTGGCTTGTTGCCTTCTTTTTATACTCAACAAAGAACATTTCTTTGCCGTCTTCTTCATAACTAGTTTTCGTTCCATTGTGTTTTGAGCAAATACTCGTATTACAAGTGCCTGATACCTTTATGTTGCGCTCAGCGAACTTAAATGCAATTGTCCCACTTTGCGAATTTGCGGGCGCAAGTAAATACTCGCCACTACTTGAAATAACTCTCACTTTCGAATCATCTTTGTAGCCATATGGACTTTCGCCCGTCAAGCCGAACTGCGACTTGAAATACGCATTGATACTTTGAGGATAATTGTAGTTTGTTGACGCCATTAGATACCAACTACCAACTGGTTCAACGGAATAACTAGAATCACAATACAAGTCTGAAACACCCAAAACGTGCGTGAACTCGTGCGCGTATGTTCCAACAAACGGGCTTTCATCTGTTCTTGAAGTATTGACAATGACGCGCGGAGATGACACGAATGAAGCACCTGCCCAAGCGTGTGGCCATAATAATGTGCTACGTCCAGTTGATTTATATGGATAATAAATCAAACGACAGTGAAAATTGGTTATTGTTTGCCCGTCAACACTACAAGTCTTTCCATCAAGTGCGTCTTTGTATGCACCTGCTTCCCTCGTATATGCCAATGATGCATCATCAGAAGTACTTAAACCATTAAATTCATCGAAAAAATAAGCGGAACTAGTCTTTATTACATACCCTGCTTTGAACCTAAGTTTGCCATATGTTTGCTCCTTAAAGTACTCTCGCACGCTATAAACATTGTTATTAGGGTCGTCATCATTAAGTGACTGCATAATTGCATCAATGTCCGATTGTTCCCACGTTACGCTACCACGCGCAAGATTAACGAACGCAACAACGACAAAATAATCCATACCAGCGTCGCCTAATTGACTGATGTCAAAGTCGACAAGCTTCATATTTGTGCCGAATGACGTGCCGGCTTCCGAGACATTCGACGCATATACATCAGAATTCGTTTCGTCGTCAAGATAAATTCTCTCAAACAATTGCTCTGCAAGTGCATTTGTTGATTGCGATTGTTCATTCTCCGAAACGCTTGCGCTCTGACGCTTTATATTCGCGCTTGCAACGCCCCAAAACATTGAACAAAGAAACAAAATTGTCACTAATGCAATTGATGAAATTTTTAAAAGTTTTCCTAATGAATTCTTCACAATATTTTCTCCTGCGCACAAAAATTTTAGTCAATACATAGTATTTGTAATAACGTATTTTATTATTTATATTATATATCAATTTTTGTTTCAAAGCAAGCGAATAAGCATATTTTTTTGCTTAGGCAGGCTGTGGGGACGCAATAGTGTACGCGGGTTGTTGGCTAGCGCGGGTGCGAAAGCATACAAAAAAAGGCACATAGCATTTTAACTATGTGCCAAAATAATATTTAGAGTGGTTTGATTTCTCAATTATACGAATCAATCAAACTTTGTGGGTAGTTTCAGCCATTATTACTACTCTAACATATTTATTAGTTGTATCAGACCTACTAGTATATTCAGTGTTCAACGCCGTCGCAAGTGCCGACAAATCGGTTGCAAAGATCGGCAATGTTGCGCATTTCCCCGGTACTGAACATTTGTAGTTATACCCACCCAAATCTGCGTCAAACGCCCACACATCCCCCGCCGACGACGTATAATACAAATAACTATCAAGATTTGTTGTTGAGTTAGCGCCCGCCGTGGTCGTCGCAGACGTCCAAACCCCATTCGAATAAGTGCCCCATTGCAATGCAACTGCAATTCTCACGCCAACTGGGAAGTTATTTGTAACGTAAACAACATATTTACTCAAAGTGTTTACAAAAGCTGTAGCGTTTTTTGAACTGGAGACGTCCCCACAAATTATTTCGCCTGCTTGAGTCATTGAAATATAGTCAACGTCATCACCCAACGCAGTACCCTCGGTTCCAAGTTCGTCGGTCGTGTAATAATTTCCACTTTTAGTCGTTTGTCCCCCGTCAATTTTCAAGATGTCGAGTTGGGAGCCGAGCGCGTAAATTGCTTCTACCATAACTGTTAATTTAAGAGCTTGATTTTTTGCATTTATTGCGTCAACCATTGTCGCAAGTTCAGTCGTACGTGCGGCTGTGCTATCAAAGTCAAGTAAAGCCGACGTTGCCTTCCCTTTTGACAAATTGTAGTTGTATGTCAATGATTGGTCTTCGCTATTGAAACTAAATCCGTCGCCATAGAACACACTTGGATTGAAACCTAGAGCATCGTTATTTTGCGTCCAATCATTGCCATTCAATGTCCCCCACGTAAATGACAATGCGACTCTAACAAGCATATCACTCGAGTCATCCGAATAAACTGCAAGGTTTGCCCATTTATCTGTTATATTCGTAGTCGTGTATTTCGTCCCAGCGTCCAAAACCAGTTCCGTAGTCGTCTTTTGCGTTGGGGTCTCTGTAATTGTTGCCGGTTGATAATAATTTGTGCTTCCATTCAAACTAGTTGAACTAATAACTTTAACTGTTGGAGTACTAATTGTTTGTGCAGTTAGTATTTCGATTGTGTACTTGCCACTACTATCATATTTGTCAAATAGTTTCGCACTACAAGACTTAGGTGCAATGTAGGTGCCTGAAACACCTGTTGCTTCCCCTTCAAACACGCCCCACGCACTATCGTAGGTGTATGTTCCGCCAGACACCTTAACATAGACAAGTTTATTGATGTTATTATATGAATAAACTGCTAGGTTCGCCATATCCGTATATGAAACAGTATATTTATTTACTCCTACTTTTACTTTAGTCCCGACATTTTGGAGCGTTGTGCTATCTACTAGACTATAAATGTCCTTTGCAACAATGTAGTCTTGCAAGGTTAGGTCAAGCGTTGTTGCCCCCGCGGTAACGCCATTATTTTTGTTGGCGTCCGCTAAAGTTATAGTCAAAGTTTCGCCAATCGCGAATTTATCGTCGAATTCGTAATACCCAGCATTAGGATACCATTCAAATTTATTTTTATCAGCACTAACTTGAGCGCTTTGAACCATCCATTCGCTAGAATTAATTCTAAATTTCACATTAAGGTCTTGTTTGCCATTGTTTTGGATGGTTACAGTTTTAGTTGCTGTTGTATTTGTTGATGAGTTTAAATCGGATAAGGTAAGTTGATATTTAATTAATCCGTGTTGTATCAATTCGCAACTTGCGGTGCCAAGTGTCTCATTCCCTGATTTAGAAACCGTTGCCCCACCCACTGTAATTGCAACATTCGGCACTGCCGATTCTTGCTGTAGGGCTTCGACAATGAATCTATATGTACCCGCAATTTTTGCGGTCCCAAATAAGGTTGTTGTTGAGTCATTCACTGCAACTATATCACTATAATATAAATAATTGTCGACAGCGTATGTCCATTTGCTATCAAATGTAAACATCTCTCCAGTCGTGCTTGCGTTTGTATTAATTACCCTAGCGCGAATATAGACGGGCATAGTGCTTGTGTTTTTAACTGTAATATCATACGCTGTATTCGCATCAGCAGATAAAGCACTACTTAACTTAGTACTTCCATTGTAAACTTCCGTCGACACAGTGCCAATTGTGCCTGTGCTGTTCCCAGTATTATTTCCGCTTCCGCCTGTGCTCCGAGCGCCTAATGCCAAAATTAATGTTAGGGAAATTGTAAGTACGAGCAAAAAAGAAACAATTGCTGTAGTGATATACAATTTTCTTATATTTTTCCCCACCTTATTTTGCATAACTCACCTCTTTTCATTAGTTTGTGTTATTTGAATAAAATAATACGATTAAATCTAATTACAATTGTCGCATTATAGTCTAAATTTACTTTATTATACATTATTTTGCGTCATTAATGCAAATGTTTTTGCGGTACTTTTCAAAAAAACTTTGCATTTTGTATTTTTTTTTAGTGCTGTTTGTGCTGTATAGCATTGCATTACCCTATTGCACAATGGCTGATTTGTCAATGCAGACTTTTTAAGTACTCAATTTCGCGAGCACTTAATGGGCGGATTTGCCCACGCGGGAGAGTGCCGAGTTCAAGCGCGCCGATGCGGGTGCGTTCAAGCTTTTCGACTACTTTATTAATACTTTCGAACATTTTGCGCACTTGTCTATTGCGCCCTTGACAAATTGTGATTTCGACAATTTGTTTATTCCCTGATGTGCTCAAAATTTTCACTTTCGCGGGGAATGTTTTTTCGACGTCGATGACGACTCCACTTTCAAGTTGCGCGATGTCCGCATCCGTCAAATGCGGGCGAACCTTTGCAACGTATGTTTTTTCGACGTGATTTTTGGGGTGTGTCAAAAGATTTGCCAAATCTCCATCGGTTGTCAAGATGAGAAGTCCCTGCGTGTTGTAGTCAAGGCGTCCAACGGGGAAAACACGGGGAATTGGTTGATTTTTGCATTTTTGAGCAAACCATTCATTGAATATATCCAAGACAGTTTGGCGAGCGCGGTCATCGCTTGCTGATGTGATGCAACCTTGCGGTTTGTTGAGTACATAGTAATACTCTACTTTTTGCAAGGTAATACTTTTGCCGTCGACGGCGACTTCGTCATTGCCATTGATTTCGGTGCCAAGTTCGGTTGTAATTTTCCCGTTGACGGCGACGCGCCCACTCATAACGAGTTCGTCGGCTTTTCGGCGTGATGCGACTCCGCACGATGCGATATATTTGTTTATTCTCATATTTTTTCCCTTAATATTTGCAAAAATTTCGCGTTACCAACCACGTCCGCCACCGCCACCGAGTCCGCCACCACCAAATCCCCCGCCTTTTGTCCCCCCACCGAAACCGCCACTAAACTTGCCGATTGATTTAGCGATTGAGCCTGCGTTGTTGACTGGCGAGATTATTGAATAATTGACAAGCGACATACTTTTATTTAGAGCATTTGCAACATAAAAACCCGTGAAAAAGTCGGCATTTGTAAGCAAGTCGCTTTCAAACCACGCTGGTGGGTCGATTTTGATTTTCTCAAACATCTTGCAATAGATGTCCGTTACGTTCAAGACGTAAGCATAGGGCAAAACGTCATAAAAGAGCGTTGGTGTTTCCTTGACAAGCATTTCGAGCCTATCTTTTTCTGCCGACAAGATATAGTTTTTCAAACCAATGATTTTGCCGAGCCTTTCGGCACTGATTTCTGTCCTTGAAAGCACTTTGGCGGACAATATCATAAACAATATGCTTGCTAGGTGTGCCCACAATATGAACACTACCCTATCGGCATAAAATTCGTATGCAAATACGAATACCAGCACGCACGCAATGACAGGTATTAACAAAGCGGTCAATTTAAAGAATTTTGTTTTGCCGTCGCTGTAAAAATACTTTTTGTCCTCAGCAAAGCAATAGAGCGCGCACGCACCCGAGAGCGCGATGAACTCAGTTAGCGCGACCACAATTGCCCAATCTCTTGCCGTCAAGACCCACAACAAAAAGGTTGCGACTGCGGGTATGAGCGATGCTAGTCCGCCGAGAAATTTTCTTGAATTTTTAGATTTATTTTCAAAATTTTTATGCTTCAAATCAACTTTTAGTTGTGCTTTTGCTATTTGCGCGACTTCGCCAAAATTTGGAATATCCTTGACATTAACAGTGGCTTCACGGAAAATGCCATTGAAAATGGTTTTTTCGTAAGTTTTACAATTGTCGAGTTCTTTTAATTTTTCGAGTGTAACTTCTTTATCTTTTTCGACAATTTTGATATAGCCCTTGTTTGCCCAATAAACTATCATTGATGTTAGGTCGCGGTTGTCGACTTTGCCGTCCAAAATCAAGCCACACTCTGCGGGCGTCAAGCCGTCGGGCGCTTTGAACTCGACAGTTGGCACAATGGTGCGTTCGACGTGCGATTTTTTGTAGTTCCAAAACGCACCCAAAATGATGAGTGCAAGCACGACGAGCGCGACGACACCAACCCACCAATATACCGCTTGATTATAACCAAAATAACCCTTTTCAAACTCGGTATAGACTGTAACGCCCTCGAATGCGTCGAGCGCGCTGATTGTTCCGCTGATGCTTGAATCGGCGAAATTGTAGGTCAATCTATCATCAATTGATGTCGAGCCGACTTTCCCGACATAAAGGTGTGTTTTGTCCATTAATTCTTCCTTTGAAATTTCATTTTCAAAATTGACAACAAAACTTGCGTTTGTGATTTTGACATCCCAGTCAAATGGCAAGATATTGTAATAAAAACTATCAAAGTCATATAATCTATTGTCGGGTATAATCATAGTATAACTGATTTCGAAAGTTGCGCTCTCGCCCGCTGAATATGTGCGGAATGAACTGCCCAACTGAAAATAATAATAGTCGCCGTCGTACCCCTTATTTTCGCACGCGCCCGCTTGGACGGCTTGGTTTGAGATTGTCAAATTGTAGTTCTTTTTAACAAGTTTGTCCCCTATTTTATAGTACGCGGTTGAATGTATTGGCACATATCTTGTGACGCCGTGCATTTGTGTATTGAAATTGACTGTAAATTTTTCAATAATTTTGACGTCGTTGTCCTTTGAAACGTTTGCGACAACTGAATAGTTAGACAAACTATAGTCTTCACTCTCAATTTGTTCGGAGTCGCAACCACTAAAAAACAACGGCACGATTAGACACAACGCAAGAATAATTGCTATGTGTGAGAGATGAAAAATTTTTGTTTTTATTATTTTATCCATAATATTACTCCATACAAAAATTGCCCGCGGTAACAATCGTTACGCTGGCAATTGAAGTTAAAATTCAACTTTGACATTTTCTCTTTCTTCAGGGGCGCTAACTTCATACAAAGGACGCTTCTCAAATTTGAACCAATTTGCGATGATGTTCGATGGGAAGACCTCGCGTTTTGTATTATAAATTTTGACAACGCCATTGTAATATTTGCGCGAACTTGCAATTTCTTCTTCAAGTGATTTGAGTTGATTTTGCAAATCCATAAAGTTTTGGTTCGCTTTGAGTTCTGGATAACTCTCTGTAACGGCAAACAAACTCTTTAATGCGCCACTGATTGCGCCTTCCGCCTCAAGTTGCTTTGAGATGTCGCCTGATGCGTGTGCCATATTGCGCGCCAAGATTGTCTTTTCGAGCGCTTCAGACTCGTGCTTTGCGTAACCTTTGACGGTTGCGACAAGGTTCGGAATAAGGTCGTATCTTTTCTTTAAATACACGTCCATTGTCGAGAAACCTTCGTCCACATTATTTCTCATTTTGATAAATTTATTGTAAGTTGAGATAACCCAACCGATGATTGCAACAATGATGATTGCTATCAATACTAGTACTACAATTAAAACTATATTCATAGTGATTTTCCTCTCATTTTATTGTGATGAAAATATTATAACTCTTTTGCGCATAAATTGCAACTATTTTTGCGTGACTTTTCAACAATTTTCTTTGTCGCACTTGACTTTGTGTTGTATTTGTTGTATACTTGCCACATCAACTTATGTAAGGAATAATTATGGAGAAAGACAACATTAAAAAGGAATATAAGAAAAATAAACAAAACTTTTTTTCATTTGATTTTGTTCGTGATATGAAGTGGTATGAATGGCTTATTATTCTAGCGATGACTATTGCTGAATTATTTGTCGCAATTTTTGATGAAACAGATGTTGCGTCTGCGATTTTTAATTACAGCATTACACTTGCGGGCTTTTTGTACCTTGTGTGCGCTTCACATTGCAGTTTTTGGATTTTTGTGCTGGGGTTTTATCAACCGATTGCGTATGGGTTTGTTTGCCTAAATGCGCAAGTTTATGGCGAGATGATTATCAATTTCGCGTATTTTGCGCCGATGCAAATTGTGGGGATAATTTTGTGGGTGAGAAATGCTAGGAAAATAAATTCCGACGTCGACACGCCACATATTGAGAAAATCGAAGTTCGCTCACTCAAACCACGACAATATTTGTATCTTGTGCCTATTGTTGTTGTGATATTTGTAGTTTTGTATTTTGTTTTGTCACAACTAAATGGACAACGCTTGCCGTATCTTGATGCGCTTATTTCGGTTGGATACACGCTGGGCACGTTGCTTTTAACCTTGCGATACATTGAAAATTGGTATGTTTATCTTGTTGTCAATGCCCTTTCGTGTGTGCTATGGATTTTGCTTGCGGTGCAAGGTAATGGCGATGCGTGGTATATCTTTATTCTTGACATCGCGTATTTGTTGTACACTATTATTGGACTTATTCAATGGCGAAAATATGCAAAGTGCAATAAGCAAAGCGACAATAATGGGAATGATGACATCATTGAAAATAAATTAAATAAGGAATAACAATATTTCACTATCAATTAAGTATAATAAAGAAATACCTTATAATGACAAAGGTATTTCTTTTATTTATATGCTAGCGCCGTGCAAGCCGTGGGGCGCGATACCGCACGCGGGGCACGCGGTTCGCGAGATTCCTACGCTTCATCA